>JBCBCD010000575.1:1231-5032 GCA_038530915.1 Bacteroidota bacterium | reverse complement strand
GTTTCTCCCTTACTGCTCTCGCCATGTGAGGGAGCATCAAAAGCATAAACAGTATTTGAATTCAGTGAATTGGTCAGTCAAATGATCAGAAAATATGAGGTAAATAAATTAGTTAGTCACTCTTTTGGAAGTGTCGCTACGACATATGGATTATCAGTCAACCCTCAATTAGATATTGATAAATATGTTTTAATCACGACACCGGATCGTTTTGAAGAAAGAATCAATTTTATTTCCTCAAAAGTGGGTATAACTGATAAGGTAAAATCCAAATTGATTAATAAGATTGAAAAAGAAACTCAGTTAGAGATTAAAAAACTCAACGTAAGTGATTTTATCCAATCAGCGAATGTCAATCAAGCATTGATCATACACGATAAGAACGACCGTCTAATCCCATACTCACAAGCTAAAAATGTGAATGCCAAATGGCCACAATCTGAGCTCATAAGCATGGAGGGAACTGGGCATATGAAAATATTGAAATCAGACTTTGTTCTTGATAAAGTAATTGAGTTTTTAAAAAAATGAAAGCCCTTTTGGTGAGTTCAGAGGTTTAGATTTTAGATTATTACACCTAAACACTTAACCCCCTAATCGCTTATTTTGATTTCTTTACATATTTAGTCAAAACGACAATATGTTGTCCATTGATTTTTCCTTCAATATGTTCCGCATTATCAGCATCCAATGAAATCCTTCTAATAGCAGTACCTCGTTTGGCTACAAAGTTAGCTCCTTTCACATTTAGGTCTTTTATCAATACGACAGAATCACCTGCTTCTAGTACCGCGCCATTGCTATCTAGATGTACCACAGCGTCTTCAGCCGCTCTATTCAATGCTTGTGCCCAATTCAGCATTTCGTCATTGAGATAAAGCATATCTAATAACTCTTGTGGCCAACCTTCACCTCTCAGTCGGTCCAACATTCTCCAAGCCATGATTTGTACTGCGGGTATTTCACTCCACATGCTATCATTGAGACATCGCCAATGATTAGGGTCCATTTTATCTGGATTTTCTATTTGATTTTTGCAGGTAGTACAGATCAGCAACCATCCACTTGCCCCTAGTGCTTTAGGCGGCTGTACTTCATAAGGAGTGAGTTGATTGGTACTACTGCATAGTTCGCAGCAAGAACCAGATCTTTTGTGTAGTTCTTGTTTGTATGGCATTGGTTATCGTTTTGTTAGAGGAAAGATAAAGTGATTCCATGTTCTTACAAGAATATCACCAGTGAATTTATTTTCAGAACTTTCAATATTTATTGAAAACAAAGCTTTTTTTCTGACGTTATAATGACAGAAATAATCATCAAACCTAAGCCTAAATGAAAAATAAAACAATTGTCATTACTGGAGGAACTGGCTTTATAGGCCAAAATCTAGCTCATTTCCTCACTCAAAAAGGTTACAAGCCCATTATTATTGCTCGCAATCATCCTACTAAGCTGCCTTATGAGTTTCTTCAATGGGATGCTCGAACGGAAAAAGGATGGTATGATTCCTTGGAAGGAGCTCTGGCTGTAGTTAATCTTGCTGGAAGAACGGTAGATTGTATCAAAACTCCGGATCATTGTGACGAGATCCTTCGTTCCCGTGTGGAGTCTACTCTTGCTATTGGAAAAGCTTTGCGTAAAGTGAAGAACCCACCAAAAATATGGGTACAAATGTCTACAGCACATATTTATGGTGATCCACCAAAGTTGATTTGTGAAGAAGATGCTGCAACTGGTTACGGTTTAGCGCCTATGGTTGGAAAAGCTTGGGAAGAAGCCTATCAAAAAGCAGTATTGCCGGATATGAAACAGGTAATTCTTCGTACCAGTTTTGTTTTGGGTAAAGCAGGTGGAGCCTTACCACAATTGATGAAAATAGTAAAATGGGGGTTAGGAGGAAAAGTAGGTCATGGCCAACAAGGATTTAGCTGGATACACGAAAAGGACTTAAATGCTCTAATTCTTAGGGGGATAGAGAGTGACAAAATGGAGGGTATTTATAATATTAGTGCACCTAATCCGGTTTCAAATAAAGAATTTATGCGTTTATTGCGCAAAGCATTAAAAGTCCCAATTGGCTTACCAACCCCAACTTTAATGGCTACTATCGGAGCATTTTTATTCTTTAAAACAGATCCGGAATTGGCTTTGTATGGCCGCTATGTAAGATCAAAACGGTTGGAAAATGAAGGTTTTCAATTTAAGTATCCTGCGCTCGCTCAAGCGTTTGATGAAATATGCAATAATGAGCAAGTTTTATCCACCTAAGCTTACGAATTTGAAGGAAAAAATGATCAGAACATTTCTATTACTTCTAGGACTAAGTCTGTGTGCTTGTATTCAAGGCAATAGCCAGACAAAAGAATGGCATGCATATACTGAACATTTTTGTGAGGTATATCGATCACTTCGCCTACCGGGCTTACAACTTTCTTTTATAAAAAATTTAGCAAACCTTGATGAAGGCAGAAGCATACAGGATCAGTTAGAAGCTTTTACTACTTTGAAAACTCAGCTCAACGAGTTTACACCGAAGAGCGAAGAATGGTCCGTTCAGGCCCTGCTTGATTATCAGTTAATTGACTATGAGATTACACTCAATTTAATGCGTATTCAATGGGCTTTAAAATGGAAAGCAGCTTTGCCCATTAAAGAAGATACTGAAAAGATGCTCGACCTACCTTTTGGAAAGGAATGGTACGAATATTCTCTAAAAAGATGGTTGGATTTGGAGGCTTCACCGGATGCTATTTTTGCTTTTGGCAAAAAAGAAATACAAAAAGTAAAGCAACAGATGAAAGCCATACAAGAAAGCAGTGGCATGGACAGCATACAATTTGAGAAGCATTTAAACGATCCTTCTTTTTTTTATACAAATAAGGATAGTATTCAACAAGCTTTTGAAGTCATTCGAGCAGAAATGAATACCATTGCTCCAAAATTTTTTCCTTTTACCAGTGGAATACTCGATGTCGAGATCGAAAGAGGTACGGACAGCAGACATGCTCAAGTACCTGCTTTTTATAGAAGTGGAACCTTTTATTACAATTTATTTGATGAGCCATTTAATAAGCGTCAGATCAAGTGGTTTTTTATGCATGAAGGGGTTCCCGGGCATCATTATGAAGTCTCGCTACGTCAAGAACTTCCAAGATCGAGCGTACAACGTTTATCCAGTTATGGCGCTTATGCGGAAGGATGGGCAGCATATATCGAAACGATTGGTTGGGAGATTGGCTTATTCGACAACATCTATGATGATTATGGCCGCCTAGAATGGGATTTAATCCGTTCTGTCCGTGTACCCATGGATGTGGGTATCAATTATTATGGTTGGGATGACGATGAAGCCATGGCTTTTTGGAAAACACACATTTCCAACCAAGATCACATTGGTCAAAGAGAAATTGCAAGGATGAAAAGATGGCCTTGCCAAGTTGTTACTTACAAATACGGTGCAGATAAGTTATTGAAGTGGAAAGCACAAATGAAGCAAGAAGATGATTTTGACTTGAAAGATTTTCATCAAAAAATGCTTGAACATGGGCCAATGCCGTATTCGATTTTGGAGGACATTGTGTTTGAAAATAAAAAAAGAAACGATTAGAGCCACATTATATTCCGTACCTAACGGCACGGGTAATATTAAAACATCTATTTTCTAGAGGGATTTTGTCCCTAGTGGGGACTGCAATCATTGTGGAGTGGAGTGATCACCTAAAACCGGGGGGTGGAAAAAACACAACAAATTTACAAAAAAAGAAAAAAATTTTAAAAAGTAAAAATTTATTATAAAAAGGA
>JBCBCD010000575.1:0-1221 GCA_038530915.1 Bacteroidota bacterium | reverse complement strand
GGGGGTCCTCACATTTGTGGGGTGTGTTGTCACCCCCCCCCCCCGTGGGGTGATCACTCCACTCCAATTTTCCAATAACGTAATAATTTGTTAACAGGTAAGATTTAGTTCTCTCTCGTAATTATATTTTATTTGCGGAGCAAATAGTCAATTATAAAACTAGATCTTATGAACGTATCTACCTTTTTCTTCCAACGTTACAACGATTTGCACAATAAATTTCTACCAGGCTTACGTGAGTCTTTGCGAGAGGAGGACTTCCGAAAACCTGCTATTCCCGGTATACAACCCATTATTTGGTTGATTTGGCATATTGCCAGGGTGGAAGATATGGGTTTGAGTCGTTTCATTTTTGATGTACCGCAACTATTGGACGAGGAATGGTTGAATAAAATGAACACTTCCTTAACTCACTATGGTACTAGTATGACAGAGGAAGAAGTCTTATCGTTTGCTCAATCTGTGAATGTATATGGGATTTTAGATTATCAGCAGGCGGTAGTCGCACGTACTCGCACATTAATGCCTAAGCTGGATGAAGATGGCCTTGATGAATTATTAAGTGAAGAGTTGGTTAAAAAAATTGTCATAGAAGAAGGGATGGCTTCTGATAAAGCGCATTGGGTAATTCCTCATTATGTGGGCAAAACCAAGGGCTGGATGCTTTGTCACATGGGACTGACTCATAGTTTCAGGCATTTTGGACAAATCACGTTGGCTAAAAAGCTTCTTTCATATTCAAAATAACCATATGCCCCTTATTTATTTGGAAACTTACATAAAGGCAGATATCAACATCGTCTTTGATTTATCCCGTAGTGTTGATCTGCACAAAATTTCCACTGCTCATACCGATGAAGAGGCTATAGCTGGCGTTACCAGTGGCTTAATGAGTCTAAATGATACTGTAACCTGGAGGGCTAGGCATTTTGGACTCTTTCATCAGCTAAGTTCACAGATCACTGATTTAACTCGTCCTTCTTTCTTTGCGGATGAACAGATAAAAGGTGCATTCAAAAGCTTTCGTCACGAACACCACTTTAAGCAAAAAGATGATAAAGTGTTAATGATTGATTATTTTGATTATAAGTCTCCCCTGTGGGTTTTAGGCAATTTAGCAGATTGGCTTTTTCTGGAAAAATACATGACCGGACTATTGCTAAAAAGAAATGCAACTATCAAAGAATTTGCAGAATCCAATCGTTGGAAAGAGCTACTGTA
>JBCBCD010000574.1:2107-5036 GCA_038530915.1 Bacteroidota bacterium | reverse complement strand
TAATGTGCCCATCATCTCAGTAGGCAATCTTTCTGTAGGTGGGGCACATTAAAAGATATGGCTTTTAGTATGCCTGTCCTGTAAAAAAAGTTTCTTATCCCTACTCCAAAACCATACAGTAAAGCAAAAGGTGAAAGCAATATCCTAATGAGTATCGTTTGTAACATCTAAATAAAGTGTAAATCACAAAATCTCCGCTTCAGTCTTAGAGTATTTTTAAAGAACGGTATAACAGATTGAGAAGTTTGTCAGTTTCTTCCTTATTACCAGAATTATTGGTTAAGGTAGTAATTAAAATCCCTCTTCCTTGTTCTCCATAAGTAGAAACCGTATAAGTTTCCTGAACGCCTTGGTTTTCCAATGTTCTTCTTCTTCCTACAAGAAGCTTATTATTTTGAAAACGCTGCTCAAAAGTCTCTTCAGAATATTTGTATCCGTAATCTATGCTCTCTTTAGTAAGCTCGGTCATCATCATATTTACCAAACTAGTAGGGTCGATGGTCGAATATTCCTGAATGAAAAAACCATTGCCATCGGCAGTAAGTAAGGCAATTTGTTGTACTCCTTCACCCAAATCGGTTTTAGAGACAGTATATTCATTAGGATAATCAAAACTAACCATGTTGCCTGTAAATGTCTGTACCTGTTGCTTGATCAATCGCAACATTACTTCTTCTCCACTAGCCATTTTATGGATATAAATCTGATCAGTAGTAATGTTTAATGTGTCATTGCCAAGTATAAGAAAGTACTGTTCTTGAGCCGTTAAGGTCATTATGCTGATTGAGAGCAAAAAAGAGAGTAGTAAAGTTTTCATTGGAAAATATTTAAGACTAAACAACGTAATCAATCTTCTTTTTAAAGATAACCAGATAACCCTCTATAATTGTTGTCTGATGGGAGTCTATTAGTTGAATTTTATCCAACTCATAACCATCAGAACCCATTTCGTTACATAGTGCTTCCATCTCCCGTGCCAAGTTATCACCATCAAGGCGATAATTCAACTTACTCACCCTTGAGCTTTTGCTGTCGATAAATCTTACTTTATAGGTATAATCATCCATTCTATTATGTTTTGTGTTCTGTGTTTAGTGCTGCACACAACACAGAACCCTAAAAGTTTAGACTTTTGAATTCATCACGAGCTGTACATAATCCTTCATTGCCTGATGCACAATTTCTAAGGCTACCTCTCGATTTTGAAATTCTTCTACCACAACATCTTTATTTTCTAACTTCTTATAATCTTCAAAAAATGTTTTGAGTTCTTTCACAAAATGTGGCGGTAAATCTGTGATGTCATTCATGTGATTAACACTCATATCATTACGGGCTACGGCTATGATCTTATCATCTTTCTCTCCTCCATCCAACATTCGCATTGCACCAATTACTTTGGCTTCTACAATGCACAGTGGTTGGACTTTAACCTGAGAAAGTACCATGATGTCTAGTGGATCATTATCATCACAAAAGGTACGTGGAATAAATCCATAATTTGCCGGATAATACATAGAAGAGTAAATCACTCTATCCATAATTAACATACCGCTATCTTTATCCAGCTCGTATTTTGCGCGGGTATTGGTCGGGATCTCAATAATCCCTCTAACTATTGCAGGAGCACCTTCTCCTATTTTAACGTCGTGCCAAGGATTCATAATAATAACTGACTTTATAAATTTTAGAATAAACAAATCAATGAAACACTGTAAATTTTTTATACTCTATTGGCCGCAATTGCTAAATTGAGCATCAATATGAAATATTCAATTCACAGCTTATGAAAGCAATGATATTTGCCGCCGGCCTGGGTACTCGCCTTCGCCCATTAACCAATGATAAGCCTAAAGCATTAGTCCAAGTCGAGGGCATGCCATTGCTCGAAATCCTGATCCGTCGATTAATTTGGTTTGGTGTGGATGAAATAATAGTTAATGTACATCATTTTTCTGATCAAATCATAAGCTTTCTCAAGGCGAATAAAAACTTTAATATAAATATACAGGTGTCTGACGAAAGTGAGCTCTTATTGGATACTGGTGGAGGGCTTAAAAAAGCAGCCCCCTTCTTTGATGACAACCCCTTTCTGGTGATTAATACAGATATCATCAGCAATCTTAACCTTAAAGCCTTCTATTCTTACCACCTGAGAAATCAAGGCATAGCAACCATCGCTACCAGAAACCGCAGTACTTCCAGGTATTTTTTATTCAATGAGTTACAGGAATTAGTGGGCTGGACCAATGTAAAAACCAAAGAGATAAAAACATCAAAGCCTTCTCATCTCCAAATCAAACGCGCTTTCAGTGGTATACATATCATATCCCCCAAGCTTTTTGAATATTTTCCAGACGAAGCTATTTTTTCTATCGTAGATGTCTATTTACATGCAGCAAAAACTGAATCTATTTATTCTTTTGAACACGATGAAGATCTTTGGATTGATGTAGGAAAAATTCCTGAGCTTGAAAAAGCAAAAACCTTTTTAAGGCAAATAGAGTTAGCATAATCATTTTAAGTCGCATATATGTCATGGATCAATAAGCTCCCACTAGGGACACTCATTAATATGACTACTGTGGTTGTCGGTAGTTGTATAGGTCTACTACTTCAAAAAGTTTTTCCATCAAATATTGAAGCCATCATTTTTCAAGCCATTGGGTTAGGGACTCTGGTCATAGGGATCACTATGTCATTAAAAGTTCCTGATGGTTATTTTCTGATATTCATTTTCAGCTTAATCATGGGGGGGATTATTGGTGAATTGATAGGAGTGGATGCCTTTTTATTAAGTGCCAGTGAGTACTTAAAGTCTAGTCTAAACATTGGTGGCGAGCGTTTTTCTGAAGGCTTAATCACCGCTTTCCTCCTTCTATTGCACCAACTATTGTCATAGATCCTATACAAAAAAGGAGGAAAGCGG
>JBCBCD010000574.1:0-2097 GCA_038530915.1 Bacteroidota bacterium | reverse complement strand
CAATAGAAGAAGGCTTGCAAGGAAAAAGAGAGCTATTATTGATCAAATCTACCCTGGATGGAATCGTTTCCATTGCCTTCGCATCTACTTATGGTATTGGAGTAATGTTCTCTATAATCCCTATGCTCATTTTTCAAGGTGGCATTACTGTTTTAGCCAAACAACTAGAAAGCTTATTTGTCCCCATTATCATTGATAGCATTAGTGCTTGTGGAGGAGCACTCATTATAGGTATAGGTATCAATATGCTCAATCTTGGCACAATCAATCTTGAAAACCTATTACCAAGTATATTGGTCGTTTTTATTTTAAGTTATGCTAAGTATAAAGGAATGGTTAAGGGTTTTAAAATAAGGAAAGCTTAGTAAAACTAAGCTTTCCTTATTTTGAAGATAGTATCTCATGCCCAATGCGACAGTTCATACATCTTTGTTGATCGCAATATTGACTCTTCAATTGAATGAGTGCTTGAGTCTGAAGAGCAGAAGTAGCTTGGAAACCTATATTCTCCCAATTTCTGATGATGCTATTGTGCTCAGGCTTCATATCTTGTAGCCAGAAGAGTGCTTTCTTCTTCAGCGCTTCATCTTGTTTTTGATCGGCATATAGAAAAAGGAGGGGTATAACCGTATTTAACAGGATGTTTTGTATCGTCAACTTTCCCATTCTCTTAAACGAAGCTTTTGATAGTTTATCAAAAACATAATGATCATACCAATAATTAGAAAGGGTGACTTCAAACATATTACGAACCTCTTCTTTATCACAAGCAGCCATTGCCTTGCTAAATAATCGGTCGGTTTGATGAATAAGCTGTGCCAACTGGGCAATTCTAATGGTTGGAAAATTGGACGGCCGTAATCTTAGAAATCGCCATTCGTTGCCAGTCATTGGATGTAAATCATATTTATGTCTTAAAAAAGCGTACTCTTTTTTCAATTGACCAGGATAGTCATCTATAAATGCTTTGGACAACATTCCGGCTTGCCCAAAAAGCAGGGCCTCTAATTGTAGCAGCTGATTTTTGTGTTTGAGCAAAATAGAAAGTGGCATAGTTTCGGCCAACTGCCACATCGCTTCTGCATTCACTTTCATGCCAAGGCTTTTTGAGAGTAGTTGAAAGAATAAAGTCTCCCAATCATTTTTACTTTTGAATAATATGGGCTTTAATGCATCTACCCTCTGTTGCAATCTTTCAATAGCCAAACTTTCCATCCAGATATTTTTGGTAAAATCTGAAACAGACAGAAGCAATGACTCACAGGGCACCCAGCATGTAGTATTCATCAACTTGACATAATGAGCCAACATTTTCTTTGATAAATGAGACCTAAGTTCCAAACATGGAATTCTACTATTCAAACTATTGTAAATGGGTACATCTTCTTCTAAAACAACATGAAGAATAACATTTGAGTAGGAATGCTTATGTAATAGCCAATCGCTGGACTTTATGTGAATTTCTATTTGTCCTATCCACAATTTATCTGCTATCCTCACTTTCGCTTCTAAAAAATCAGGACCTTCATTTGTATTGTATTTCCCCTGATAAAGTATAATTATTGGATCTCCTTCGGTTGAAAATAAATTGGATTGATCAAAACCCCTCGTGCGCCAAACATAGTGCAACAACTCCTCCTTCATCCTTTTTTTTCATGAAAAATAGAACATTAAGCATTGTCAGTCAACAATTTAACACAAAACAAAACACCTTATTGTAATACTGTACTGAGCTTGAAGAATAAAATAGTACACTCTAAGAATCTGAGGATTGACCAGCTATACGTTCGAACACCTGAAAGCAATAATCGTAATCATTTTTCTCATCTGCCTGATGCTGTTTTTCTGAAACCAACTCCCATTCTTGTTCATTCAGTGCTGGAAAAAAGGCATCCCCTTCTAGTGTCACATCTACAACTGTGATGTAAATGCGGTCCCAGTATTTCATGCTCTGCTCATAGATTTCTCCTCCACCTATAATAAAAACTTCGACCTCTTGATTATCATGAGCTATAGCCATAGCATCATCAATAGAATGAGCTACTAAAACATCTTTTGCTAAAAAGAAAGGATCACGAGTAAGAACGATATTGACTC
>JBCBCD010000573.1:0-5038 GCA_038530915.1 Bacteroidota bacterium | reverse complement strand
AAATTCCTTTATTGGTTGCAATCCATAAGTTGCCATGTTTATCTTCCAGAATAGAATGTATATAGTTATTGGGTAAGCCATCTTTTTCCTGAAAGCACTTAATGGTCCATTTTTGATTGAGCCCTGGAATAATCAGGTTCAGACCATTGGGAGTACCTGCCCATAAATTCCCCTTTGTATCTTCGTGTAAGCAAATAATAATATCACTACTTAATGAGTGGATATCTCCTTCTTTTTTGGATAGGTGTAAAAAGTCATCAGAAATGGGTTGATACAGATGTAAACCCTGATAAGTTCCTATCCAAAAGCGACCTGTATGATCCTCTAATAAAGCACTGATTCGGTTGCTTTGTAAGCTCCCTTTATCCTCATTTTTTCTATATATCTTGAAAGGGGTTTTTTCGGGTAAGCCAGGACGAGTAGATCTTCTCAAACCGTTTTGCTGTGTTCCTATCCAAAAAGTTCCATCAGAGCTTTCATGCATAACGGAAGTCTTGGGCACACGAATAGGAAACTTGGCATCTTCTTGTTGAATATTGACGGTTTGTGATTTTAAGGTATTCCCGTCTTTTACCAACTTGATTAAGCTGAAATTGGTGCCTGCCCAAATGGTACCATCTTTGCTTTCAAGAAAATTCCTGACTCCTGCTTTCATACCAATGCTCTCATCCTGGAAAACAGGCATGTCTATTTTTTCAAAATGCTTTTTGTCTTTACTGAAATAGATGTCTTTATTCCCTTTTGTACCTACCCAAAGCGTTCCTTCTTTATCATTAATCACTGACCAAATAGGTTCTTTCGGAAGAGATGAAGCTATTTGCGAATAACCAGAACCACCAAAATGATTGAGACTTTCATCAATCTTGCACAGTCCACCTCCATTGGTACCTATCCAAAGGATGTCTGAATTGTCCTGGTAAACAAATAAAACGTCCTTGTATAATTCTTGCCCGGCCTTATTCTTACCATTCGCTAAGCTAAAACGAGTAAACGTCTCTTTTTTAGGGTCATAAAGGTTGAGAGATTGCCCCCAAGAACCTATCCATAATCTTCCTTTATTGTCCTGTGAGATATGATAGGCATTCAACAAGTTCAAACTACCTTGTGAACTGCTTTGAGAAATTAATTGACGAAAGACTTTTGTCTGCAAGTTGAATTCGTAAAGACCCTGGCTCCATGTTCCCAGAAATAATCGTTGTGCGTTTTGATCTTCAACTAAATCGGTAAACTGAATGGTTCTTCCGGGACCAGGGTAATAGTTCAATTGCTTTCCCTCGGCTGAGAAATAATATAAACCATTAACAGTAGTCAACCACATATTGCCATCAGCGGATTGAATAATATTATTTACACCTAATTTGCCCAGATGGTGTTTAATTTTTCCACTTTGTCTATTGATAATATTAATGCCATTTTCTCTGGTACCCAGCCATATTTCTCCTTTTTTACTTTCTGCTATTGCTACTATTCTGTTGCCACTAATGGAATTGCTCTCTTTATCGTTGTGTTGGATGTTTTCAAAACGATCATATTCTGGATTGTAACAACTTACTCCATTTGATTTTGTACCTATCCATATGTTGCCTTTGCTATCTTCAAATATGGATTCGATGGAGTTATTAATGAGGCTGTTGCTGTTGCCAATCTCATTTTGGAAGATCTTAAAATCAGAACCATCATATCTATTGAGTCCACCTCGGGTACCGATCCATAAAAAACCTTGTCGATCTTGTAATATGCAAGTCACCTCATTTTGAGAAAGGCCATCCTCTGAAGTGATGTATTGAATGCTTGGGAAATAAGAAACCGTTTGAGCCTTTACAGTACAGACACAAAGAAAAATAATAAAAACATATAAACAAGAAGAACTATCGTCTTTCATTACATCCTTTCAGTAGGTTTCTAAATGGTATTTTTTGAAGCTACAAAATAATCATGAGATTTATGCTCATATTTAAGGTTTAAATATTGTGATTTAATGGGTTTGCATTTTTTAATAATAAAGAAGCAGTAGGCGTTTTAGTAATAATCAGATCTAGTTAAGCTCAATTGCGCCCAAATCAGGCTGATCAGCTATTTTATTGCCTAAGATATCATAGATGGGTTTAAGTCCTATAATCAACCCTATGGGGTCGTTGGGAATGCGAGGAATTTTAATGCCTTTGTCTTTGATAAGCTTTATATTTTGAGGAATATAATCAATGATGTGAAGCCCTCCTTTTTGCCTAAAACCAGGATCTCCCAATATTTTATTGCTGTCTTGTATCCAAATATCTTCCGGCCAATTATCAGCTTTTAAAAAGAGGTTGTTGTTAAAAACTACATCTTTCAATTGAGCTGCTCCGGCTTGTTCTGGTACATATTGATCGCCTTTAACAGCTATAGATTTGCCTTCTATATAAAATATGTTGTTAGCCATCAAAAGCCCACCCGTTACTTTACTCACGGCCATTTTTGAAACAATATGTTCTCCTACAAATATAGTGTTGTTATAAAAATAACTGTTGAAAGGCCCTTTTCGCTTTCTTTTTTGTCCTACATAACCACTGAGCCAAAACGTTTTTCCTTCCTGGAAGGCTCCATTTTCTCCTTTAACCCTATGTCCGTCATTGACACTAATGTTGTAACGATAGGCACAATTGTAATTGTTACCTAATATTTCACAAAAACCACCTGCATTATTAGCACTAAAATTGTACTGAACGATCACATTTTTGCAATTAAAATCAATGTGACAACCAGCAGAATCACCGGGACCATTGGCATTCAGGAAATGATTTTTCTCGATGATAATATCTGAAGAACCCCAGGTCCAAAGTCCACTTCCTCTTCCCCATTTTCTACTATCGTCATTGCTACCGGAACTATACACATAATTATTATGCACATGACCCAGTTTTACGCCTGACATTTGTATGCCCGGGCCACCTGTATGCAAGACTCTGTTGTTGAATACCTGAACATCTAAAATACGCTGCCCCCTGGAAGTAAACTTAATACCTGTATGCGCTACATTATCAACAATACAATCTTTTACTACTAACTTTTGTAATACTGCATTTTCTGTTTGATTGATAAAGCGTATGCCCCATCCATATCGTTGCTTCCCATTTGCTGTGCGTACTTCATCTTTTCCTCTGTCAAAACCTTGAGCTTCAATAAAGATATCTCTGATGAGCAAATTGCTCAATTGAATTTGCTCATAGAGTCCGGCTTGACTAGTTGTCACTAAAACACCACATCGCATGGATAAAGTAGAATCCCCCTGCTCAGCATTGCCCAGAATAATTAAAGATTCTATTGTGATGTAGCTACAGTCAGTAAAGTGAATACCATGTGAAGATTGACTCGCATCAATAAAGGCTCTGGGTTCCTTAAAATGATTACCCCATTGATAGCTGCTTATTTTGATGGGATTTTTTGATGAACCCATTTGACCACTTAGTTTAAGCGTTCCTGGAAAAGTATATCCTGATGCCAGTAATATCTCATCACCAGGCGATAATTGGAGTTTACTTATTTTTTCAAGACTTTTGAAAGGAGCAAGTAAAGTAGTACCCGAATGGTTATCATTGCCTAATTCAGGATGCAAATAATAAGTTGTGCCCCATGAAAAGGTAAAAAACATATTAAAAAAAAGGAACAGGAATATAGGTCGCCAGGATTTATTTCGATTGTGGTGCATGTAAGCTTAATTTTTTTAATTGTGATGGGTTGGATACCCTGACTTTTTGGTTGTGATACAAGTCGTGATGGATCCACCAGGTTACTTTATTCCATTGAACAGATTCTACCCAAAGAGGATCGATCAGACCTTCCTCCCATTGAGAGAGTTGGTTTTGCATATCTTTTAACTTCAAGCTGTCTATTGTACTTAAATCATTGGATTCTCCTAGATCTGTATCAAGATCGTAAAGTCGATAGCCTAAACTGTCGACTCTTATTATTTTACTGGAACCATCACGAGCAGCTGCCATGCCTTCTTTGCGCCAAAATAAGTGTTGGTGAGGATTCCCTTTTTTTTCTCCGGTAAAATAGGGAAGAAGAGATACGCCATCTGTTTTTATATCACTAAGTTCAACAGTTGAAACATCAGCAGCTGTAGCAAAAATATCAAGAGTAGACGTGAGCCCATCAAAAACTTGTCCTGAAGCAATGCGATTGGGCCAATGAGCAAAAAAAGCAATACGGTGACCACCTTCAAACTTATTGCCCTTAAATCCTTTTAAGGGTAGATTGGAAGACTGGTTGTTATGAGCACCTCCATTATCACTCAGGAAAAAAATGAGTGTATTATCCAGTAAGTTCTCTTCTTCCAGTTTCTCTTTTATTTTTCCTACTGCTCTGTCTAAAGCCCAGGTCATAGCTGCTAGCTTTTGTCTCGGATGACCTTCAAATCGCATTAAATCGTCTTCTGTTGCTTCCATAGGAGTATGGACGGCATTGGGAGACCAATAAATGAAAAAGGGTGACTTTTTATTGCGCTCTATAAAATCAACTGCTTTTTCGCCCAATTGATCGGTTAGGTATCCCTCAAAAGTTGTAAACTGATCATTTTCACGGATACTTTTAATATGTCCTTCTCGATCTTCTTTTTCATTAGAAAAATAACTCCGAGCTCCTGATAAAAAAGTCCAGCTGTAACTGAAGCCTCTGCTATTAGGACGAGCTTCAGGGATATCACCAACATGCCATTTGCCAAAGGCCGCCGTTTCATAACCAGCCTGCTGTAAAACTTCAGCAATGGTCGCCTCAGAAGTATCTATACCTTCAAAATGAGTCAAAGCATTGCATTCAAAACCAAATCTTTGTTGATACTGACCAGTCAAGAGACCTGCACGAGAAGGCGCACAAACAGTAGCACTAACATGTGCATCTGTGAAAATCATTCCATTAGAAGCGAGTTGATCTAAATTAGGGGTATGCAAATCTTTACTCCCCATAAAGCCAAAATCTGCATAGCCTGCATCATCGACTAACAATACAAAAAGATTATTTAGGTGTCTGTTTAGCAAAAGGGAAATTTTGGTCGCTAAGA
>JBCBCD010000572.1:0-5041 GCA_038530915.1 Bacteroidota bacterium | reverse complement strand
AATTGTACATCTCCACCCTACCTATGTGCTGCATTGGCCTGATTAGCCACCTTACCTCCCATAGCTTCCATATCGGACAGCCCCTGCACCGTTTCCCCGGCTTGTGGAAAGGCTTTAACTCTTGCTATCATATCGGTGTTGGAGCTTCCAATCACCACTATTTTGTTATTCATAGTTTAAAAATTATTCTGAGTGGTCACGCAATTATTAGTAACCTGGATTCTCTACTATATTAGGGTTCTCAGATGTTCTATTTACACCTAACGGCATATAGTAATAATGGCTTTGAAAAATTCTCGCCGAGCTCTCAGAGTTGACAAATACGATTTGGTATCTTCTGGTATCATAATTATAAAACCATTGAATTCCTGCCATTCTCTTACCATCTAGCTCAGATTCAGCAATTCGCCAACGACGCAAGTCCCAAAAACTATGGTTCTCCATGGTTAACTCTACCAATCTTTCATTTTGAAGGTTGGCTTCTGTTATTTCAGCTTTTGGAGGCATTCCTGCGCGCTCACGTATTCTATTCATAGCTGCTAGTGCCTCGCCTTTGCGATCTAAGTAAAAAGCTGCCTCTGCTAAATTCAAATAAATTTCTCCTAACCGAAAGACCATGTAATCTGTGTCATCATTCTGAACAGAAAAACCTGTTGGCTGTACTGTTTTACTAAGGCGCTTCTTGATCATAAAACCGGTTCTCGCAGCATTTCTGTCTGTTGCTTTATAGTTCCACCCATCTTCTGCCACTCCGCTTGTTAAAAGCTCTCCACCCCTGTAGGTACCTGAGTGAAAATATGCCAGGCCATCTTTCCATGGAGTTTCTGGATAAAAAACAGAGGCATGAAACCGTGGGTCCCTATTGCCATATAGCTCATCCATTGTCCATTCATTACTTTCTAATTCAAATCTAGATATAGAATCTCCCGGAGCTCCTGAAATAAATTCGAAACGCTCCAAATGATCGTAGTTAAAATACATTGAGCCCCAACTCTCGTTAAATTCATGAGGGGTTGCGCGAGATGCATACGCATGCCCTCGACTTAAACTAAAGTCGTAGACTTCTGACCAAATAGCTTCCTGATTATTAGCAGATTCATCTAAAAATAAATCCTGAAAATTTTCCTCAAAGGTCCCATTCCCTTCATAAAGATTGTGAAAACCACTATTTATGACTGCCTGAGATGCATCATACGAGAGTTGAGCATAGGTCGACACCTCGCTTGATGGGATACCTAATAGCCCATCCATTTGAACCGAACCGTAATTTGCAATACTTGCAGCATATAGGGCACTTCTGCTTAAAAAGGCATAAGCTGCCCATCTTGTAGGTCGTCCCCTGTCTCCATCAGCATATTGTTCTGGTAAAATATTTACCAAATCGTTCATTTCTGAAATGATGAAATCATAGACTTCTTGCTCCGTATTTCTAGAAACAAACAGCTCATCCACATCAGAATCAACAGTGGCTACTTGCGTTACAAGAGGCACTCCACCAAATCGAATGACCATTTGAAAGTACATGTAAGCTCTTAAAAACCGTGCTTCAGCGATTCGTTGTGTTTTGTAGTCCTCATTAAATTCAGACTCACCTAATCGTTCGATTATTTCATTCGCATTTCTAATGTTATCATATTTCCAGTAGTCCAAAGAGGAATGAACTCCACTCGCATCCATCGGCCTAGTTGAAGCTTGAGCGGCATGATGATGTCCACCGAAACTTCTTCCTTCCCCACCCATAGACGCAATCATTAGTGCATTTATGGACAATCGTGAGTTTGAATTATGAACATTAGTTTCACCAGTCCTAGCCATCAGATCTGCATCAAAATAGACATTCGATAAGTAAGCATCAATCAAAACAGGATCTTGCCATACAGCTGCTTCTGAAATATTATCAAGAGGCTCCAGATCCAGGGTATCTACACAACGACTTAACAGAAGAACTGAAAAAATGAATATTGTTATATAAGTGTATTTTTTCATTATTTAAAGTTTTAATATTATTATCAACTTGGTATTATAAAGTGAGATTCAAACCGAAAGCGAATGTTTTTAAGAGTGGATAGGACCACTGATTTCTATCCACTGCCTCGGGGTCTATACTATTTTTATAGATTCCCAATCTGCTAAATGTTAGAATATTCGTCGCTGAGAAAGATAATCTTAGATCTTCAAATCCAGCTTTTTGGATAATCTGTTTTGGAAATGAATATGTAAGATTTAACTCTCTTAGCCTTAAATAGGTCCCGTCTTGCAGCCAGAAGTCTGATATTTTTTCATTGTTGAAATTACGTCCGGTACCATCTCCAAGCAAGGCTGGAAGTCTCGCATCAGGGTTGGTATTTTGAGTTGGATTTTCCAAGTCCGTCGCCCTCCAACTATATTCCCAATGAAAATCCATAGGTACAGCGAAATTGTTAAATGGGATATAGTTAACGTAATGATTAAACTGGGAAGCGCCATCAAACAAAACTGAAAGGCTAATTCCCTTAAATTCCACATTAGCCCCAAACCCATACGTTATATTTGGGAAATTACCAAAACCGATCTCTTGTTGATCCCGAAAATTAATAACACCATCGTTATTCAAATCAACATATTTGATATCACCTGGAATTAATGTGATGTTACCTGACTCATCTTGATTCACTGGATGTTCATCAATTTCTTGCTGTGACATGAATATACCATCAGAAACAAATCCGATCCTGGTATTGACATCTTTACCTTCTCGTTGGAAGATTCGCTGTTCATCTGGATCATCAAATGGTTGTTCTACCCAATCTCTATATGTTTCACGTGCATAAAGGAAATTGCCAAAAACTGAATAGGAGAACCCACTACTAAATCTTTTCCTATAGGTTAGCTTTAATTCCACCCCTCTATTATCGGTAGAATTTAAATTCAATTGGGGTAGTGCTGCTCCAAAGGTGGAAGGAAACTGATCTACTGGTTCTCCGAAAATATTATCCACAATCCGATAGAAATAGTCTGCCTCTAAGTAAAGTAAACCATTCATAAAACTTGCGTCTACTCCTACATTAAACACGGTCATATTCAACCATGTAATATTTGGATTAGCCAAACGAGTAGGGGATATTAACGGAAAAACATCATTACCAAATATGTAGTTTGTGTTTAAAAAATTATCTCCTACGGCACTGCGTAATCCAAAACCTGAGAGGTAATTAAAAGCATTGTTACCAGCAGCTCTAACATTTGGAAGAGACCCTGTAAAAACACTATTCGTTAAAACAGAGCCTAAGTCATCATCACCTGTTCTGCTGTAAGACGCTCTAATTTTAAGGTTATCAATCCAGGATTTTGCTCCTTGCATGAAATTTTCTTCTGTGACTCTCCAACCTGCAGATACGCTTGGGAAATAGCCCCAGCGGTTATTTGGTGGAAACTTGTAGCTGCCATCCGCTCGTAAACTAAGTTCAACTAAATATTTTTCCTTGTAGTTATAGTTTACTCTACCAATATAGCTTAAAAGAGAGGCTTCCGTCTCAAAACTATTGGCAATGGTATTCTCTACAGCTCCTGCATATAGGTAAGGGAGGTCTTGAGAAATTAAATCGACTTTACCTGCGGACAATTCATTGAAATTATTAATGATGGATTGACCAATAAGGAGCCCAGAAAAATTATGGTCTCCAAAGCTTTTTTTGTAGGTAAGAGATAATCTTGGAAACAACTCACTAAAAGTTCTAGTCCGCTCGTCTAACCTGTTCGTTCCATTAACGCCGATGAATACATAGGTGTCTGAGGTATAGTCATAATCAAAAACATCGAACGTTCTATCTTGTATTTTCAGATACTCGGTTCTTTTCATATAATTAAGGTTCGCATTCAGTGTTAACCCTTCCACCCCAGGAATTTTATAATCAAGTGTAATTGAACCCAATATATTTTCTCTACTTTCATCAATAGATCCTGTATAATCAGAAAAAGTTTGACGGTAAGGACTCGTTGCATTAAATCCGGCAAAGGCTCCACCAAGCGAAGGATCTGGCAGTTCATGTGGATGTTCAGGACGTGCCCAGAATATATCAATCCAAGTCCTCGCCAAGCCATCTTGAGGCTGCTCTCGGATTTCATTGTTATAAGACAGGTCGAATGACATGGTCATACCTTGTGATACCTTGGCATCTATACTGGACCTAGCATTATATCTCCTAAAATTCAAATCTCCGGATTCAAACGCGCTTCCTTGTTCCATGAACCCAGCAGACATAAAATACTGAATGCTTTCATTACCTCCACGTGCATTAAGATTGTGAGAATGCATCGGGGCCCAGTCTCTCATGATGACATCGTACCAATCGGTATCGGCAAAAGCAGGATCACTACCGTCTCTAAATTTTTGAATATCCTCATCTGAGTAGGTAACAGGCAATCCTTGAAAGGTCTCACCTTCACGTAAAAGTGTCGCGTATTGCCATGAGTTAACAAATTGAGGAACTAGAATCGGATCCTGGAAGGTAATATTACCACTGTAATTAATAGAAGTTTTCCCCGCTTCCCCCCTTTTTGTTGTAATCAGGATGACCCCATTACCTGCTCTATTTCCATAAATTGCAGCTGCAGCATCTTTAAGGACACTAATAGACTCTATATCATTAGGGTCTATTCTCTCCCAATCCATTTCAACTCCATTCACAAGTACGAGCGGGTTACCAAAACCACGGATGCTAATTTGTGCTGCGTCTAAGCCAGGCGCACCTGTTCTTTGTTGCATCTGCAATCCCGGTACTTTCCCACGTAATGTTTGTGATATATTGGTGGCTGGGACTTTAGTAATATCTTCAGAATTAACCGTTGATACTGCACCGGTTAAATTTACTTTTTTCTGAACTCCATAACCAACTACGACAACTTCTTCTAGATCTTCAATATTGGCCTCCATCGTCACGTCTATCATACTTCTGCCATTAATTGAAACAGTTTGTGACTTAAATCCAATGTATGAAAATATAATTTGTGAAGTAGCACTTAGGTTAAGTGAATAACGTCCTTCGGCATCTGAAATGACACC
>JBCBCD010000571.1:0-5041 GCA_038530915.1 Bacteroidota bacterium | reverse complement strand
GAAGATGTGTTGGTACCAGGCAGCACGGTTAGATTGGATTGTGCATTTGTGTTTGCACTAAAAAGAAAAAATACAGCCAATGCTGTTAGTAGTAGTTTTTGTAAAAAATTCATGGTTTTGTTCTTTGAGTTATTTGTTTGGAATTCACAACTCAAAGATGGGTGGAAAGGGGTTGAAAAAAACGGACAGAAGTTTAAAAAAAACGGACAAGAATTTATATTCGACTCTCTATCAATGATTTAATCTCACCATAGAGGTACATGGAGTCTCATAGAGGTTATTCAATATTACTTAAATACTCAGTAGGTTTTTTACCATAATGCTTTTCGTACACCTGGGAGAAATAGCCGGGGGTATTGAATCCGCAGGCATAGGAGATTTCAGCTACGGTATTGAAGGTCTTATTTTCTAACAAGTGGCGAGCTTTTTGGAGTTTGACTTCCTGGATGTATTGTTTGGCAGACAATCCGGTGAGGAGCTTGACTTTTCTGCGTAGATTGCGTTCACTCATGGCTAATTCTTCAGCTAGAAATAGGACTGTTAAATCGGTTCTTTTTTCTAGTGCATCTTTAGCTAAGGTTTCTATTTTTTGTAGCCATTGCTGATCTGCTGAAGTTGTACTTTCAAACTGGACTTCTACATTATTGGAAGCCTCCCTAAAATATTCTTTTTTACTGTGGTAATTTTGAATGAGATTGGCAAGGCGTACTTGTAATTCTTCAGGCGAAAAAGGTTTTAGGATGTAATCATCCACGCCTAATCGAAGGGCTTGTAATTTATTTTCCTGATCTGCACGAGCGGTAAGCATCACGATCGGGATTTGTTGCCATTCCTTCAGTTGTTTGATCTTTTCCAACAGTTCATAGCCATCCATATTGGGCATCATGATATCAGATAGAATCAAGTCGATTTCTTCGACTTTAATTTTGCCATTAATGATCCAGTTCCAAGCTTCTTCCCCATCATTAGCAATATGGAAATGATAGTTTTCTGAAAGTAGCGAGACAATTAAGTTTTGCATGTCAATATTGTCTTCGACCATCAAGATATTAGCAGCCTTATTTTGTTGTTGATTGATCACAGCTACTTCTTCCTCTATAGGAGCTTCGATCATTTGCTTTTCTATTATGGATGTAACTCCTTTTGTTGCTTTAGCAGGTAAGTATAGGGAAAAAATGCTCCCTTCTCCCCAGCTACTTTCTACCTTCAACTTACCTTCCATTAAAGTAGCCAGTTCTTTAGAAAGAGCCAAGCCGATTCCTGCACCACCCCCTTTAACAATATCTGTTCGACTCGTCTGAAAATATCGATCAAATACAAAAGGTACATCTTCAGTTGGTATTCCTCTTCCGGAATCAGCTACTTTGAAAATGAGTTCCCCTTCTATTTTATCTACTTCAAAGTTTACTTTTCCTTCTTTAGGTGTAAACTTTAGCGCATTGGACAATAAGTTGTTTAGTATTTTTTCTACCCTGGGACGATCGATTAGATAATATTCTTCTTCAGGAATATTTGTCTCAAAAGAATAGTCAATTTTTTTGCCATGAGCAGATGAATCAAAGGCACTGAAGATCTGCTTGGTATATTGAGCAAGAGGAGTAGGTAGTTCATTGAGTTGTATTTTATTGGCTTCCAGTCGAGATAGATCCAACAATTCCTCTACTAATCTCAGGAGATTTCGACCATTCTTGAGTACATTTTTCAGGCTGTTTTGAATATCATTGCTGAGCAAACTGGCTTTCTGCTTGATGATCTTTTCAATAGGCGTATTGATTAAGGTTAAGGGCGTACGAAGCTCGTGGGAGATATTGGTAAAAAAACGAGATTTTATTTCGTCCAACTGCATCAATTCTTCTGCCTGCTGCGCAATGACCTCCTTATCTGCTCGAATTTGTTGGGTTCTTTTATTTACTTCTGCCTCAAGTCTTATTTTTTCTAACCTAAGACGTCGTATCCATAAGAAAGCAATTAATGCAATCACTCCAGCTACAAGAGTGTAAAACCAAGGCTGTTTATAAAAGAACTCCTTAGCGTAAACCTTAATTTTTGCAGGCTCTTCTGTCCAATTGCCTCTATAATCACTGCCTTTTATCCATATTTCATATTTACCTGCCGGTAGATTGGTTAAGTTTAGTTGGTGTTGATTGCCAATGTACTGCCAATTTTGTTCCGTATTTTTATTGTTAAGTACGATGCAGTAAGCAAATTTATTTTTATCCGTTTCCATATAACTGGAAAGGGCAAAATCCAGCTTCAAGTACCTGCGATCCGCCGATAGTTCGAAGCGGTTTTCAAAATCTTCAGGTCTTCTAACCCGAGTTTCTATTTTAGTCGCTCCATTATAGTAAGACAATTCAGAAATATAAATACTTACTTCTCGATCACCTTGCAACTGACTTTTTAAAGCAGTGGGGGCAATTATATTCAAACCTTCTGTGGTGCCTAAAAGCATGCTGCCATCCGTTCCCATATAAGATGCATATCGATTGAACTCATGCCCAAGCACCCCTTCTGAATCTTTAATATTGGCAATCACTTCTCCTTCTTCGGAAACTAAAGAGATTCCGTTATAAGTAGCTATCCAAAAAACATCATCCTGATCCTTTAGGATAGAAACGATAGTGTTGTTGGTCAATCCCAGTTCCTGATCAACTATCTTCACTTCTCCGGTTTTAGGATCAAAGATGTGTAATCCCCCAATGTAAGTTCCCAACCAAAGTTTTCCATCATCATTTTCGTATATGGATAAAAAGCGTGAATCCCTAAACCCATCATCGAATCCATATTGTTGAGCAAATTGATTTTGACAATCTATTTTCCATAATCCATTGCTGGTAACAATCAAAAGTTGACCATCTCTACCTGTGAGCATATTATGGTGATAGCTTTTTAAGCTAAATGGCTTTCCATCAATGAAAAAAGGAATGTCCTTTTTCTTTTTGAAATCATAGAGGCTTAGTTTATTCCGAGATTCATCCCAATAGGCAATGGTATCCTCATTTAAGAAGGTAAAATTGTGTACACGAGCAGCAGGAAAAAGTTCCACTTCATCTTTATCAATATCATAAGCAAAAAAGCCCTGTTGATCATAGGAGAAAATTCTTCTTCCATCAAGCATTAGTAGCTTCCTTTTAAATCCTCCAACATCAAAAAGTTTTTTCCATTTCTCACTTTCAATTGATACTATTTTCTTGTTTTGATTATCAACCACCTTCACCCCGTTATTGGAAGTACTTATCAAATAGTTGCCATTGGGGAGTTCTGTCATGGCTCTTATATCGTGTTTTTTCAAATATTGGTTGATGATGTTGGGTTGTTGAACACTTACTGAGAATAAGCCATGTTGCGTACCTAAGTACAATTGCTTCTTAAAATTTTCACCTTTAATAATATGTGTTTTGAAAGTAGGATTCATAAAGGCAGAAAAATCAAATTGCATCCCTTTCTCATCTTGTAAAATGGCTCTGTAAACTCCTTCTTCATCCAAAAAAGTAAAAACCATATTTTCAGAATGATCTTTGAAAAATGAAACCGTAGTCCAATTTGCAGGCAATCCGTTTATCGGAATAAACTGATCTGTTACCGAATCATATTTAAAAAATGGTGCCCCTTCATAGGCTGAAGCACATAAATAAATGTCTCCTTGGTATTCCAGTAATTTAGCTTGAGGTAAAAACCACCATTTTATTTGGTATTCTGACTGAACCTTTAAATCGAAATCAAAATCCTTTTCAGTATATTTTTTCCAATCCCCGGTTTTTTCATTCCACCTGACTATAGTTGCCAAATGATCTGAATACCAGTATTCATCACCTACTCTTACAACTGATCTGGGAGTATGTGCATTTATATTTTTATTTAAAAAAGGATATGGGATCCTTAGTCGTTCTGTCCACTTATCTTTATTCTTCTGTAGAACAATCAATTCATCCCCTGATTTCACATAGAAAATCCATTCATTCTCATTTTTTTTTATGGCAGTTCTAATGATGCCGCTGGGAGGTAAAAAATCTCGATATGGAATTATTTCGAACTCAGTTGAATATAAATTGTAAGCAAAAAATGCTTCTTCTTCCATTCCGTAATAATATCCATAGATCTGTTCTTTTTCCAATCCCAGAATACTAATAAATGATCCTGTGGGTATATTCAACTTGTCTAAGTCAGCAGGTAAAAACTTATAGCCATCAAATTGAACCAAATGTAGTGAATGCAATGTCTTTTCAACATTACAGGTATTGAGCCAAAGACGACCATTATCATCCAGGTAAATATTAGAGAAGCACAAGCGACTAAAGTCCGTTTGAGGAGAAAAGGATTGCGTATTAGCAGGCAAAAGCTTAGGTAACTCTAAGTCGACCTGACTCCAAGTTATACTTATCTCTACAACCCAAAATGTAAAAAGAAGGAGTAATATCTTATACTTCATATCCTATTGACTAATTATTCCTTCGGCAAATACTCCTTAGGCAACGGATTATTCCCTCGCTCACTATCATATATCCATCCCAATATCCACCAACGGTCACCATCGTGATACAATTGTATACTATTGATGCCTCTGCCTTTAACCGGGCCATCGGGCTCAAAGGTATATTCGTAGGTACTCCATACATGCGTGATGTGTCCAAAAGTTTGTACTTCGCGCTTGAGTTCTATTTCATAAAAGGCATCATTGGAAGCGTAGTTTTCATGGTATTCATCTAAAGTGATGCTGAGTAATGTGGCTTTTCCCCCCTTATCTTCGCTAGCGATCATTACATGTGCATCGGGATGATGTAGAGATTTGTCACGCAACACATCTCTTGGTCCCTCCGGACCTGATACTACTTCGTAATATGCATTGATGATGCCATCCAGCGTTTTTACATCTTTATCAAGTGGATACGCCAGCTTACGGCTATTGATTTTCTCTGCTATTTTCACCAAAACATCCTTATGGCTGTAATTGCTACAATGTCCTTTTTGTGGAGTAAACTCAATCATTGCATCTGAAACAGGATCTTTGGTCGTGGATAAGTAATCATCAAATGATCTCAAT
>JBCBCD010000570.1:0-5041 GCA_038530915.1 Bacteroidota bacterium | reverse complement strand
CATTACCTCGATGTGAAAAAGATCCATCTTTAATGAAGGCCTCTAGGATAATGTAGTTTACTTGTTTTTTTGCTGTAAAAGAAACTACGTATTTTTCCCACTCTGTGTCTTCAATTAACTTGGTTTCTAGTACCAATTGCTCTTTTTTACAGCGGGTTTCACCTACCCAGATGCGAAGTTTTAGCGGCACATTGTAATCAGCATAAATGTCTGAAGTAGCAACTTCTAAACTAAACTGATAACAGTCATTCGCTTTCAGTGGCTCTTTTAGTCTTTGAGCGACGCTTTCATAGGTACCATCTTCACGAGTGATGAGGCCCATAAAAGTATTACCATCAGAAGGTTCGTTAATCACTCCCCAAGGACCTGGTAAGATATCAGGAGTAGTACGATTATTGCAGGGAATCCATCCTATTGGTACACTTGCATCAGAAGGAGTACCTTCAAAAGAGGGATTATTGAGATAAATGACCTGAGCTGAAACTATAATAGGGGCAAATGAGATTAGTAAGAGTAAGATGATTTTTTGATGCATATTTTGTTAATTTTGCCACAAACTTGGTGAATGTCCACATATACTGATCAATCAACGAAAAGAACCAAACCAAATTACATTTATTCTATCATAAGTGTAGCCTTAGTCCTCTTCCTTTTTGGATTTGTTGGTCTCGTTTTGCTGCAATCTCAAAAATTAATTCGGCTTTTAAAAGAAAGAATCAACATAGTCGTGGAAATGGATGAATACGCGACCGAATCCGACATTGACACACTATACAGTTCCTTCGAAAGTAGAGTCTATGTCAAAGAAGGTACCGTCCAACTGATTGATAGTGAAGAAGCCTTAACCATCATGCAGGAAGAATTTGGTGAAGATATCCTAATGCTGGACTTACCCAATCCTTTTACCAATGTCATTACATTCAATGTAAAAGCCAAGTATCTGGATAGCGATAGTTTGGCCAATATCCGTGAGGAGTTGAGGCTGCTACCTACAGTAACGGATGTGTTTTACCAGGAAGACCTGACAGGAAATATTGTCCAAAACTTCCAAAAGATTGGTTATATCGTACTTGGTATTTCGTTATTTTTCATTTTTGTCGCTGTTACATTGATTCACAATACCATTAGATTGGCCTTGTATTCCAATCGTTTTCTTATTAAAAATATGCAATTGGTTGGTGCATCGTGGGACTTCATTTCGCGTCCATATGTGATGAAAGCCATTTGGCACGGTATTCTAAGCAGTGTGATTGCTTTAGTTGGATTGGCAGGATTCGTTTATTGGGTATGGGCTACCATTCCGGAGGCAAAGATTTTACTCGATATCAGTGGATATATCGCATTAGTTGTTGTCATTATTGCTGCCGGAATACTAATGAATACATTCAGTACTTATTTTGTCGTAAATAAATACTTAAAAATGAAGATTGACGATTTGTATTGATTGTTTATCTTCGTGTTTCTAAATAAAATCGCATCCTAATATTGGGTTGCCGGAGATTAAAAAAATTGAAATCACTAATATGAGTTCTAATAAACCACCCAAGAAGAAGGTAGTAGTTTCAACTAAGAAGAAGACAGAACAGAAGGCTAAAGCTCAAACTACTGGTGGAAAGAAAAAGATAGCTCCCACTAAGTCAACTCGTCAGACTAAGTCTGGTGGTGGCCAAACCAAAAGTCGTACAGCAGTGGCTTCACAAGAGATGGTTTTCAACAATCAGAATTTCCTTTATATGGGAGTTGGAATCTTGTTGATCATCATTGGCTTTGTATTGATGTCTGGTGGTCAAATGCCGAGTCCGGATGTATGGGATGAAAACATCATCTATGGTTTCCGTCGTACTGTTTTGGCTCCGATTTTCATTCTGGCTGGATTGGTAGTGGAAATTTATGCCATCTTCAAAAAATAACCTCCATGTCAGAAGTTATACAGTCAGCTGTTCTGGGTATTGTCCAGGGGCTGACGGAGTTCTTACCAGTGAGTAGCAGTGGGCATTTGGAAATAGCGAAAGTCATTCTAGGAGATGATAGCATTGCAGAAGAAAGCTTATTGATGACGGTTACTTTACATGCTGCTACAGCCATCAGTACCATTGTTGTTTTTTGGAAAGACATTATCGCCATTCTAAAAGGGCTATTTACGGCCAACTGGAATGAGGACAAAGCTTTTGCTGTAAAAATCATTTTATCGATGATTCCTGCTGCCATGGTAGGTGTACTTTTCGAAGAACAGATTGAAGCACTTTTTAGCCGCAATTTATTGCTGGTAGGTGCCATGTTAATCATAACTGGTTTATTGCTGTTTTTGGCAGATAGAGCGAAAAAAACTGACCAAAAGGTAAGCTATATACATTCCATCATCATTGGTCTTGCCCAGGCAATAGCCATTATTCCTGGTATTTCCAGGTCCGGTGCGACCATCTCAACCTCCGTCTTATTGGGTATAGACAGAGCAAGAGCAGCTCGATTTTCTTTTTTAATGGTTGTACCCTTGATTTTAGGAAAAATGGCGAAAGATCTTCTTGATGGAGAATTTACCGCCAATAGTGATCAAACCATCTCCCTAATTGTTGGATTTATAGCTGCTTTTGTAACAGGTCTATTTGCCTGTTTGTGGATGATTCAGCTGGTTAAGAATAGCAAATTGACCTATTTTTCTGTATATTGTTTTATAGTAGGTTTGATTGCAATAGCTTATGTTTTGGTGTAGAGTGTAGGGGGTAGGGTTGAGGGATGAATTCTTCATCCATTATTGCGTATAACCTTCAACTAAAATAAGTGTATATTTGTGGTTTAATTAAGAGGGTTAATGATTGAGTAGGCTACAAGGGAAGTTCTAAATCCCTCAAACCTCAACTGACAACTCTCAACTAAAAAATACAATCGAAAGAGTATGAACGCAGAGGAGATTCCCCTGAAACGGTATGATTTTGTGGCCGGTGCCACTTTATTAGTCAATAAACCGGAGGGATGGACTTCATTCGATGTAGTAAATAAAATCCGCTACAAGCTAAAGAAAAAACTCAAGCTCAAAAAATTGAAGGTGGGTCACTCGGGTACTCTCGACCCTATGGCTACCGGCTTGTTGGTCATCTGTACAGGTAAGTTCACCAAAAAACTCACGAACTTACAAGGTTTACCAAAAGAATATACCGGTACCATGCACATCGGTGCTACTACTCCATCCTATGATGCCGAAACGGAAGTAGACGAGCGCTTCCCTATTGATCACATTACTCCAGAAATGATCGAAGAGGCTCGCAACCAATTCATTGGTAAGATCGAACAGGTACCACCTATGTTTTCTGCCATCAAAGTAGATGGACAACCCCTCTATAAAAAAGCCCGCAAAGGAGAGAAGATAGAGATTGAAGCACGGACCATCAAAATCGAAGCTTTTGACCTTACCCGCATCGAAATTCCCGAAATAGATTTCTGTGTAGCCTGTAGTAAAGGAACCTACATCCGTTCTTTGGCACATGATTTTGGAAAAGCTGTGCGTTCAGGTGCGCATTTGATTTCACTAAAGCGGACTAAGGTAGGTGATTTTGATTTGAAAGATGCCTGGGAATTGGATGATCTGATCAAGCATATTAAGGAAATGCCGGAGGAAGTTTGAAGAGTCTAAATGTCTAGCGTCTAACAATTAAACCCTTAGACCGTTAAACCTTAATAAGCGAAGTCTGTATCTGGTCTTCTTTCAGGAGCGTGAAAGGCGAGGACAATTTGATCATTGGTAAAACCTGCATGTAGTAAATCATCAACTATGATCCATTCCGTATTGTCTTTGTGTACCCATACTTTTCCATCCTCTTTGAGTTCAAGATGAATAATGGTAGTGTGATAGTTTTTTGAATCTATCCAACCGGTACGCAATACCAGAAAATGCTTGAATTGCTCATCGATAATGGCATGATGCTCTAAATCATCGTATTGAGCCCTTTCTTTCCATTCCTGAGTCAACTGTTTTAAGATGGATTGGTATTGACTTGATTTAACCATTGTACAATTGTTTTCTTGCTTACGCTGTAAAGAATAATATTCATTTTATGGCTCAAAAGAATCTCTTTAAATATTGAGTCAACCTCTAATGTGTAATAAATATCGTCCGGAATAGCTAAGAATAAGATACGATCTGCTTAATTTTCAATCTACTTTTAAATTAGTATCCGGTCTTCTTTCAGGAGCATGAAAGGCGAGGACGATTTGGTCATTTGGTATACCTGCATTTAATAAATCATCAACAATTACACTGTCTGTATTATCCTGATGCACCCAAACTTTTCCATCTTCTGCAATTTGGAAATGATAAATGACCAAGTAATAATTCTTGCTTTCTCTCCAACCGGTACGAATCAACAAGTAATTTTTAGACTCATGATCGATAATGGCCTGGTAAGTTAGATTGGGAATACCAGCTCGATCTGCCAATTTTTCTTTGATGATAGCTTCTATGAGGTCTGTATGTGGTATGACTAAGTTATCCATTGCTCTATTTTTCCGTTTTCTTCATTATAAATGATCATTCGAATACCAAATTCGTCAATAATTTCATTTGAAATTGGATCTCTGAAAAGGAATTCATAAGCTTTAATAGGGATGGCTAAATAAAGTTCTCTATCTGGTTCTTCATAAGACAATGCTTTTGCATAAAAACTATACTGCCCAATGGCTTTATAAAAATCATGCAACCTCGATTTGTTGAGAAAGCTCTTAATTTCTACTGCTATTAAAGATTTACCTCTTGTAGCTTCAATCATTTCTGCTCCAATATCAATTTCTAATTCAGAAATTTGAATAGGAACAATTAATGGATCATGCGTAATCTTCCAGCCTTCTTTTTCCAACGCCTTTCTCACCAAACTGTGAAATTTATCTCTCGCCATCTTTCTCAATTTAAATTGTTTTAGCAAGATAAGCAATTTTAAACATTTTGTGTTTTATTTTTTTATTTTAAAACTTATATTAGTATCCCAATATTACTTTATTTTCTTTATTGCCGAAGTAAACTTCGGATTACCAGTTTGATGATGAAAATTGA
>JBCBCD010000569.1:0-5050 GCA_038530915.1 Bacteroidota bacterium | reverse complement strand
TACTGATTGTGAATAGGCTGGACGAAGCAGAGACAGAATACTCAACTGTTCTTAAAATGTCCAATGATCCCAAAGCCAAATTAGGCTTAGCAAAGGTGTTTTTTCAAAAGGGGAATTACTCTGCCTGTAATGTAATTTTAGAGGAAGTCATTGAAAAGGGTTCTCAAGATCTGGATGTATTCACACTCTATGCCAAAGGTTTGTTAAAAGAAAATGCAGTAGCAGAGGCTATTGAAGCCTACAAAAGAGCACTGGCGATTGATCCCAACTTTTTTGATGAAGAACTGGATAGTCAGTTGAGGTTAAAAGGCAGTTCTGTGGAAGAAGAAATTGACGAAGAAGTAGATCAACGTTTTTTACAAAAGCCCAGCATCAATTTTAGTGATGTGGGAGGTATGGAGAAGGTGAAAAAAGAAATAGAACTTAAAATAATAAAACCGCTACTGCATCCTGAGTTGTACAAAGCATATGGCAAAAAGATTGGTGGAGGCATTTTATTGTATGGCCCGCCCGGATGTGGTAAAACCTACATCGCTAAAGCCACTGCCGGGCAAGTAAATGCAAAATTTCTCAGTATAAGTCTAAATGATATTTTGGATATGTGGGTGGGCAGTAGTGAGAAAAATTTACATGGACTTTTTGAATTGGCAAGACAAAACACACCTTGTGTCTTATTTATAGACGAAATTGATGCCTTGGGAGCGAGCCGGACTGATATGAAACAATCCAGTAGTCGACACCTAATTAATCAATTTCTTCAAGAACTGGATGGTATTAATTCTTCCAATGAAGGGGTACTCATCATTGGTGCAACCAATACGCCTTGGAATTTAGACGCTGCATTTAGAAGGCCGGGGCGTTTTGACCGCATTATTTTTGTACCACCTCCTAACAAAACAGCCAGGGAAGCCATCTTTAGACTCAAACTCAACAATAAACCTACAGGCACCATTGATCTTGGAAGTTTAGCAAAAAAGACGGAGAAATATTCAGGAGCAGACATAGACGCCATCATTGACATTGCGATAGAACAGAAGCTCGAAAAATCTTTTGAAGATGGAATTCCAAAACCTTTAGAAACGAAAGATTTAGCCAGTGCCATCAAAAAGCACAAAGCGAGTACACAAGAGTGGTTTATGACGGCAAAGAATTTTGCTTTGTTTGCCAATGATGGCGGGCTGTACGATGATATTTTAGCATATTTAAAAATAAAAAAATAGAATGGCAGAAGACATTAGGCTGTCGAAAGTAGAAATCTTAATCCAACAGCAAAAATTTGCAGAGGCAGAAAAGATTTTACAAAACTTATTAATTGAAGACTCCGGTAATCTTAACTACTTAAGCCTATTAGCTGAAGTATATTTACAGCAGGATCAGTTTGATAAAGCCAATAGCATTATTGAAAATGCCATTGGACTTTCTCCCGATGTTTCCTATTTGTTTTATATGAAATCGCGAATTGCCATTCAGCAAGGCAATTCTAAGCAAGCAGAGCAAAGCATTCGTCAAGCGATTGAACTAGATCCCGATGATGCCGATTATTTTGCTTTGTTGGCTAATATTAAGTTGTGGCAAAAGCAGTTTAGCACAGCATTGGAAATAGCAGACCAAGCATTGGAAATTAATGCTGAAAACTTGCTGGCTTTAAATACCAGAAGCACAGCACTTAATAAACTCAATCGGACCGAAGAATCTTTTATAACCATTGAAAATGCCTTAAGAGAAGATCCCAATAATCCGTATACCCATTCCAACTATGGTTGGGGTTTATTGGAAAAAGGAGATCATAAAAAAGCACTCATCCATTTTCAGGAAGCTTTAAAAAGGAATCCGGAAATGGAACATGCTCAACTCGGTATTTTGGAAGCACTGAAAGCTAAAAATCCAATTTATCGACTCTTTTTAAAGTATGCCTTTTGGATGGGTAATATGACCTCTCAATATCAATGGGGCTTTATCATTGGGTTTTATGTCTTGTACAGGATATTGAGAAGTATAGCAAATAATATTGAATCATTACAACCCTTTATAAATCCTTTATTGGTTATTTTAGCTGTATTTGCCTTTTCTACATGGATAATCAATCCCATCAGCAACTTATTTTTAAGATTCAACAAATATGGACAGTTGTTACTCGATAAAAAGGAAAAAATGAGCTCAAATTTTGTGGCCATTAGTGCTGGGATTTTCCTGATCTGTTTGGTCCTTTATCTCGTAACACAGAATACTCTATTTATGTTACCTGCTGCTTTTGGTTTTGCCATGATGTTGCCAGTTAGTGTGATGTTTTCACCTACCAAGTACAAAAACGCTTTGGTCTTTTACACAGCTGGATTGGCAGTAGTTGGAATAGCTGCTATTGGAACCACATTTACAACAGGAGCCTTATTCAGTATTTGGACCACTATTTTCATATTGGCCTTCTTTGTCTTCCAGTGGGTAGCGAATTTTATGATCATTGGGGATGATTAAACATACTCTAAGAAGTTGTTTAAGTTTTTCTGCTGTCAGCGAGCATAAAGGCTTATGGTTTCTGGCAAAGCTCATTTTTCATTTCGTCCGTACGGACGGGATTAAAAATAGCTGAAGTCCAGTAGCCATAATGCTTTGTGTGCAGGTAAGTGAGAAAATCTTAAACAACTTCTAATACTAATGTGATAAAAATGAAATTTCTAAGGTGGCTATCTGGAAAGAAAAAAGAACCTAACAGAGATGAGTATTCGCAAGAAGTGGCCATTATTCTTTTCAAGCTGCACTCAATCCAGGAGATACGATTGAAGTCCCCAATGGGGAAGGGCAAGAAAATACTTGTCTGATCTTTGATTTGTATGAACCTGAAGGAGTGAAGTTTACAATAGGGGATAGGGAGTATCATTTACTGCTCTGTTTACAAGTCTTCCGGGAAGAAATGGACTATGCACGTCAAAACGGGAGCGAGGAGTTGTTTAAGTTATTAAAAGAACAAGAGATTTATCCTTACAGTGATTGGGACCGAAAATCAGTTGTATCACTGAGTATTACAGTTTTTTGTTTTCAAAAAAGGCCGCCAAAATTTGACGGCCAAATAGGTTACTAAAACCATAACAATCTACTCGTGAATAAATCTCTGTTCGCATTCGTCATACTTTATTCACTAGTACAAATGTGTTGAAAAAAGAAACGTAACTTTGCCAACAAGTAAGTGAAATGAACATATTAGTACCTGAATTGCCTTCATTAACCTTATAATCTTATACACTAATCAACTAATTAATGAACTCAACCCTCCACTTCTCCACCTTACGAGCCTATTGCGAGGGCATCAACATTCCTCCGCCCAAGCATGAGCTATACGACATTCGTAGCTTTGAAGAGAACATGAAAACCGTTCGGCAACAAATGCCTCCTTTCAAACATGAATTTTTTGCCATAGCATTAAAACTAGATGGAAGTGGTTTTGCTACCACCGGAAACTTTTCTACCAAAGACCTAAAAGCAACTGTTTTTTTTAATTCACCTTATCAAATTACCCATTGGGAGATTGCACCCGACTGGGAAGGCTTTTATGTCATTTTTTCAGAAGAACTGTACCGACAAGCTCATCCCAATAAACGCATTACACAAGATTTTCCATTTTTGCTAAGTGATCAATCTTTACCTCTTGCTGTGACAGAAAGTGAAGCCGAAGATTTGTACAAAATATTCAGCAGCATCTTCTTCGAACATCAAAAATTGCAGATACATCAGGAAGAGATAGTGACCAGTTTCATCAATGTCATTCTATACAAAACGGCCAGACTCTTTTACAAGCAATATCAGAATGAAGATGTAACAACCAGTAGAAGGGACAGTGACCTGGATACTGTCTCAAGATTCAAAGCCCTACTGGAAACGGCTTTTTATCCGGACCAAATTTACAAGGATCAGTCTCCCCATCAAGTTCAGTTTTATGCTGAAAAACTCAACATCCATCCCAATCACTTAAATGCATTGGTCAAACGCATCACCGAACAATCTGCTTCTGACCTCATTCAAAATCACCTGCTATCTCTAGCAAAATCTAAGTTGAAGAACACTAACTTATCTGTCAAAGAAGTCGCTTACGATTTGTACTACAACTATCCCAATCATTTTTCTTCTTTCTTTAAAAAGCGTACGGGAAAGACTCCAAATGCCTGGAGGAATTCCTAATATGCATATAAAAATACAGTGGCCTTTTATATAAACAACTTCTACATTAGAAATTTCCGTTTTGATACCTCAGACATCATTATCTCTTCCTGTTTCTATCTTGGCTTTTTCAAAAACTTTTTAAATAGTATCAATTTTTTGTAGCACTTTTTTCTTTACTGCATTTATAGAGTGTAACAACGCTCGACCAAAATGTCAGATCAATTTTCACAACTGCTACTTAAGTGTAAGCGAAAGGAACGCGAAGCACAAACGAGCCTATACAATAAATATTTTGAGTTCTTAGCACAGATTGCTCAGCGATATTGCCGTGATGAAGCAGAAGCACAGGATGTAATCCACGATGCCTTCATTAGCATTTTTCATAACATCGGTCAATTTCAGGGACAGGAAGCCCAGTTGAAAGCATGGATGCACAGAATAACAGTTAACGCTGCCTTGCAAAAGATTCGTCGGCAACAACGCTGGAACTTGATAGAACTTCCACAAGAAATTGGCTGTTTGGATGGCCAGACCGCCTTACTGGATAAACTTAGCGCCAAAGAGATTCGGGACCTGATCGATACATTACCAGAGGAACATCGAGTGATTATTAACTTATACATTGTTGACCAATTTAGCCACCAGGAAATTGCGGATTTGTTAGGAATTACTGCCTCCTATTCCCGGACTCGCCTTACTCGAGCTAAACAGCGCTTACGTCAATTATTTCAACTTCGATTAAAAGTGGGTATGCTATGAATGATCTCTTTGAAAAAAAAATAAGAAAGGCGTTAATCCAGCAGCCTGTAACCATAGATAAAACCAAGAGCTGGGAACAGATTACTCAATCGCTGGATCAAAAAAAATCAAACTGGAGAAATATTCTTTGGCTATTGGT
>JBCBCD010000568.1:0-5064 GCA_038530915.1 Bacteroidota bacterium | reverse complement strand
TGGTGGCCTGGTGTTCAAAATTTTTTTATAAAAATTGGGCAATTAATTGTAGTGTGGTGTGATCACCCCCCGGCTTGTGGTTATCACTCCACTCTAAGCATATTGAATTGAAGTTTTCTAAATTCAAACAACCCCCTACAAGAGTTGACAGCTATCAATTAATCTCCTAACTTGAAAGCTTTATCAATAAAGCGAAAATTACGATTTGAGCACGCCTTTAGATGTACTACAACAATACTGGGGTTATCAGGATTTCAGGCCCTTGCAGTTGGACATTATTCAATCTGTGTTGGATAATCGTGATACACTTGCTTTGATGCCTACCGGAGGAGGTAAGTCCATTTGTTTTCAGGTACCTGCTCTTTGTAAAGAAGGAATATGCATTGTCGTTTCGCCACTAATTGCTTTGATGAAGGACCAAGTGGAGCAATTACAACAAAGAGGGATAGCAGCCATCGCCATTTTTGCCGGTATGCATTACAAAGAAATTGACAGAGAACTTGATAACTGTGTTGCTGGCCTTTATAAGTTTTTGTATGTCTCGCCTGAAAGACTGCAAAGTGATCTTTTTCAAGCCAGATTGGCTCAAATGCAAGTCAACCTTTTTGCGATTGATGAAGCTCATTGTATTTCCCAGTGGGGTTATGATTTTCGTCCTGCTTATCTAAATATTCAGGCCATTAGATCTTATTTTCCTGAAATTCCGGTTTTAGCCGTAACGGCTACTGCCACTCCTAAAGTCGTGATTGACATACAAGAAAAATTGGAGTTCAAAACAGAAAATGTTTTTCAAAAGAGCTTCTCTAGATCCAACCTCTCTTATGTAGTGATTGAAGATGAAAATAAACGCGCTAAAATGATGGAGCTCATCAGAAAAATACCCGGCTCAGGTGTGATCTATGTTCGAAACAGAAGGAAAACACGTGAGTTAGCCATTGCGCTACAACAGCATAATATTGCAGCTGACTTCTACCATGCCGGACTGGACATGGAAAGTAGAAATCAAAAACAAGAAGCCTGGATCAACAACCAAATTCGCATCATAGTAGCTACCAACGCGTTTGGAATGGGTATAGACAAAGCAGATGTACGACTAGTCATTCATTGGGAGATACCTGACAGCTTAGAAGCTTATTTCCAAGAAGCCGGGCGAGCGGGAAGAGATGGAAAAGATTCTTTTGCGGTTCTTTTATACCATTCAGACGATAAAGAGCGCTTAGAAGAAAATTATATCAAGGCTTTCCCCAATATGAAATATATCCGTCAGGTTTATCGAGCTCTGGGAAGTTATTTGCAATTGGCTGTTGGAAGTGGTAAAAACGAACAGTTTGACTTTGACTTGGTAGAGTTTGCCAATACTTTTCAGTTTAAAGTGGTCGAAGTATTGTATGCTTTAAAGATATTGGAACAAAGCGGTTGGTTGTCATTGAGCGATGCAGTTTTTCAGGCAGCACAAATGCAAATTAAAACATCAAGAGAAGGGCTCTATGATTTCACCCTAAGGCATCCAAAGCTTGGTCCGGTTATTAAAGCCATTTTACGCAATTATCAAGGTGCATTTAATCAGACGATTTACCTGAAAGAATCTAAGCTGGCTAAGTATTTAAAAATTAGTCTTCCTCAATTGCAAAAACAGCTTAGACTGATGGCTCAGGCATCCATCATTCAATACCAGCCTCAAAAAGAAAAACCACAATTGACTTTATTGCAGGAGCGAGTATCAGCTGAAAACCTTCTAATTGATCAGGAACTATACAAGTTCCGTAAGAAACAATATGCCCATCGAATACAAAAAGCAGTTCAATACGCAGAAATCCCCATCTGTAGAAGCATGCAGCTTTTACAATATTTTGGAGAAAAAAATGCCAAACCCTGTGGCAAATGTGATATTTGCAGAGGGAGAATCATTCCCAAACTTTCAAAAGAAAGATTCAGTACACTAAAAAATGAGATCCTTGAATTGATCAATAATCACGAGCTTACTCCTGAGGCCTTATTCACCAATTTTGAAATCTCAGAAGAAGATAACGTAAAGAAAGTCCTGCAATTCTTATTGTCAGAAGAGTTGGTATTTGTACAAGATGGAATTTTTCAAATAAAAAAAGCTTCCAAGAAACGCTGAAGACTGTATGCTGAAGAAAAAAATCATAGCAACCGTCACCAATGACCTGGCTCAGGACCAACGGATGATCCGTATATGTAATAGTTTACAACAAGCTGGTTATCAAGTTTTACTGCTAGGTAGACTCAAGAAAAACTCAAAGCCATTAGTCAATCGTTCTTTTCAACAAAAAAGACTCTACTGTTTTTTCCAAAAAGGAAAGTGGTTTTACCTGGAATACAACCTTAGGCTTACTTTATTTCTGCTCTTCAAACAAGCAGATATTTTCAATGCCGTTGACCTGGATACCATCTTACCCAACCTAATTGCCGCAAAGCTAAAGCGTAAAAAACTAGTCTACGATGCACATGAGTACTTCACAGAAGTCCCTGAAGTCATTCGCCGACCTGCTATCAAAAAAATATGGGAGCGAATAGCAGCCTTTGCTGTCCCTAAGGTAGATCTGGCTTACACTGTAGGTCCTCAGTTGGCAAAAATAATGGGTAAGCGATATGACAAAAACTTTGAAGTCATTCGCAATCTGCCGTTGCAACAAAATTTTCCTCTAACAAAGCCCAATAACGAATCTAAAATCATTCTTTACCAAGGCATGCTGAATGAGGGAAGAGGTTTGGAACAATTCATCTTAGCCATGCATCATATTGAAAATGCAGTATTCTGGTTGGTGGGTAGTGGAGATTTGATGGAAGAGCTTCAAAGGTTGGTAAAAAAAGAAGCTTTAGAAGAGAAAGTGATCTTCAAAGGTTTCGTACCACCGGATCAATTAAGGGAGTATACCATAAAAGCTGACCTGGGCATCAATCTTTTGGAAAATACAGGCTTGAGTTATTACTATTCTTTGGCCAACAAGGCATTGGATTATATACAGGCTGGATTACCTTCATTACAAATGAATTATCCCGAATATGCACACATCAATGGTCAATACAATTGTTTTGTCTTGCTCAATGAACTAGAACCTGATGATATTGCCAAATGTGTAAATAGCCTGTTAGAAATCAATGAAACCTACCATCAAATTTCAAAAAATTGTCTGTCAGCAGCTAAAACACTTAATTGGGAGCAAGAGCAACTTAAGTTGTTCGACATTTATAAAGGACTCAATTAGATTTTTTCTCCTTTTTTCTGTCTCTTTTTACTTGCTTTTTCTTTTGCTTCTTATTCTTTTTACCATTTTTTTCATCAAACATATTTTTCATCCCTAAGACATAAGGTTGGTAAATATTGAAATAAAGTGAGGCTTTATTTCCATCTTCATCTACTACCTTCATTAAGTCATAGGGTATGCCATCAATATCGATTAACGATTGTTCTTCTCTTTCATAACCCATTTCTTGCATGATCAGGTATTCATCAGCTACGCATCTAACGACGAATGCACTATCCGATTCTATACCATTACCACTGAAAAAGGGGATAGAAATTAGACTAGCATAGTTGTCAAAAAACTTTTGTCCAGTCAATGTATCTCCATTTAAGAGATATGCTATAGATACATTGTAATATAATTCAGCAGATGCAGGGTAATCTTTTAGGAGTGCTAAGCCTTGTTGAATTGCCTCTTCATACTTTTCTTCTTCCATTGACTTTTCAATCATTTCTATGAGTAATTTTTCTCCATAAGGCGAGTAATTTTCTGTATAGGCACTGCCATAATACAATACCAAGAGATCTAGTACATCTAAACTACTGGTCTGAATTTAATCGATGTGATTGTGTTTAGCAATTTCAGTTTTCAACTCTTCTAAAAGATTACCTTCCGTATTAAATCCTCTAAATCGTTTAATGACACTCCCCTTTTTATCAATCAAAAAAGAAGCAGGTATAGCTTGTACGTTATATAAAGTCTTGACTCTTCCTTCTCCACCAGCTAAATCAGAAACATTATGCCACCAGATTTCATCCTTTTCTGAAGCACTTTTCCATATAGCAGCGTCTTTATCAATCGAAAAGCTTACAATTTCCAGGTCTTCAGGAACTTCTTGGGCACGTTTACTTAAAAACCTGTTTTCCATTCTACAAGGTCCACAACCCACACTCCAGAAGGTTAGATAGATATTTTTACCCTCTATGGAGGAAAGCTTAAATGGCTGCCCTTTTAAATCTTTAGCCTCAAAATCGATGTATGATTCACCTACCTCAACTGTTCTTTCGGTAAGAAAGATATTTATGGATTTAGCCAATGAGGTGTTCTTATAAGCATCAGATAGTCCTTCATAAATAAGACGTAGTGAATCTTTTGGAATAGCTTTCCTATTTCTGTATAGTATATCCAAACCCAAGTAAGAATCAGGATTTTCCCTGCCAAAATCGATATAAACCTCATGTGATTTTGTTTGAGCACCACTGTATCTTTCAAACAAAGCCGATTCTTCTCCTTCTTCATACTTTCGATTGACAATACTGTCATAGGCTGCCATATAAATCTCATCATATGGCATTTGGAGCGCTTTTAACTCATTTTGTAAAGTCTGTTCTCGCCCACCAGTGATTGAACTATTCAAGAACATATTTTTTTCAGGAGACTCAAAAGTCATATTGACATTTTCAACTTGAACAATAGCATATTCTTGTCCATTCATCAACCAACAAGTAGTAGGCTCATCGACAATCCCTTTCAAAGTAAATTTTCCATCTTTCGTGAATGTAGAATCAATATTGGTTTGAAGGTCAATGTGATACAATCTAATCAAACTGCTATCTTTTATACCTTGGATTTCACCCTTGATAACGAAGCCTTCCTCCTTGTTTTGGCAGCTAAAAAATACAATTGCCAAAGCAATTAATTGCAATGCTTTTTTCATACTAGCTTTTTAATAAGATGACCAAAAGAATTTAGGATGGTTACAGAAAAACGGTAAAAATGTATTGTCCAATTTAGAGTATATTTAAAATTTATCGTGCACTGAAGATCAATGCTTTGTGGTTCTAGCAAAATATTT
>JBCBCD010000567.1:0-5066 GCA_038530915.1 Bacteroidota bacterium | reverse complement strand
ACAAGTAGTGGTATTTGAATTGGCAGTAGGTTTAGAAGATACAATGATCACAGCTTGCTATAATACAGCAACAGCATTAAATCCAAGTGCTACAGCGAAAGATGCGATCGAATACATCTGGACACCAACAGATAATTTAGACTTAAGTGATCCATCAAACCCAATCTTTACAGGCACGGAAGATGCGGCTTATATGGTAGAAGCTAGAGATACTTCAGGAGCTTGTATGGCAAGTACGACCATAGAAGTAATGGTATTGCCAAAATTGGGTGTTGAAGGACAAAATGATACTACCATATGTGAGGTGGGTAATGTAGAATTATCTGCCACTGCTCCGGATGGGTTTACAATAGAATGGTATGATGACCCAGAATTGACTAATCTTGTAAACACAGGGAATACTTATGATTTGTTTGCTGATCAAGCACAGCAATCATTGTTCGTTAGTATTTCAGATGATCAGTGTGTAGATGTAGACACCATAGTGGTTACCGTATTTGAATTGAAAGCAGGTGTTATGGATACCGTAGTGGTTTGTCCAGGTGAATTTGCTGCATTGAATCCTGATGGGTGTATTGATTATGAGTATACTTGGGAGCCAACAGATGGTCTTGCACTTGGAGTACCTAGTCAACCAATAGTGAATGTTTTCGAAGATATGACTTACTATGTTACAGTAGTGGATCCAATGGGTGAATGTAGATTGGAAGATAGCGTCTTTGTAGATGTACAGCCAATAGCTGATATTGATGTTACATTAGATACAACAATTTGTGAAGAAGGCGAATTTACTTTAACAGCTACTACAGACCTACCAGCAACTATTCGTTGGTTCACTGATTCATTGCTGTTCAATATTGTTGGAGTAGGTGAAACAGTCACACTACGAGCAGATTCTGCATCACAGACCTTCTATGTTTCTGCAGTAACTGAAGAAAGATGTATAGAGGTTGAGGAAGTAAATGTAGATGTATTTAGGCTCAAAGCTGGACTCTTATTCGACACATTAGTCATTTGTCCGAATGCGGATGTACAGATTAATCCTAACGGAGAACCTACTTATTTATATGAGTGGACAACTTCTAAGGATTTAGATCTTACTGACAATCATAATCCTGTTGTCAATCTGGAATCAGAAGAACAGATTACCATCATTGTAAATGTAACTACTCCGGATAGCCTTTGTAGTTTGGAAAAAGAAATTACCATTATTGCAAGGGAAGAACCTAATTTATCTCTATCCGCTGATACTACATTATGCATGGAAGATGACATCCAGTTGTTTGCTACTACCAATGACATTTCAATAGTTGAATGGTATAATGATCCACAGCTAGAGGACTTGTTCTCTACAGGAAGTACGATAGATGTTACAGCGGATTTTGCTGAGCGAACATTCTATGTGCAAGCGGTAGATTCATTTATGTGTACCAATGTAGATAGCATTGTAGTGGAAGTATTCGAAAATCAATTTGAATTCAAAGATACTTTCCAAGTGCTTTGTGCTGATGTTGCCACCTTTGTTGATTTGTTGGTGATAGACAAGAGCAGTAATGCCAACTTCTCTTACCAATGGACACCTGCTACCGGATTAGATGATCCTACAAGTGCGACTCCGACTGCTACTATTTCTCAAACTCAGATATATACGCTTTTAATTGAAGATAATGACTCTGATTGCTCATTTGAACAAGTTATTACTTTAGAAGTAGCTCCACCGATCAATCTTGTGGTTCCTAAAGATACTATTTTGTGTGAACCAACAGTTTTGAGCCTTGCAGCTACCTTCGATGTACCTGTGAACATAGAATGGTTTGAAGGAGATATTAATTCCAATCCAATAGCAATGGAGCCAGTACTTCAGATAAGGGCTACTGAGAATTTTGAAGGTGGTACTTATATTGCCGTAGTACAAGATACCTTTGGTTGTACTGCAATGGATACAGTCGTAGTAGAATTCATGCCATTTATGGTTGAGGCTTTACAAGATACGGTAAATGCGTGTTTAGGTGATGTAGCCTTTTTGAATGAAACGGGCGATGCTTCATTGTCTTATAGTTGGTCACCAGCAGATTCACTGGATGATGCTACTTCATTTAATCCTTCAATAACAGCCAGAGAAAGCATGCTCTTTAATGTGGTAATCTCTGATAGCGAAGGAAAATGCATGGTCGATGATAGTGTATTCCTTAATGTAATACAGCCATACATTGTTCCACTTCCGGGAGATACCATCTTTGCTTGTGGTCCTGAAGAAATACAACTTGATGCAGGAGATGTACCAGTTGGGATAGAGATCATTTGGAGTCAATCTCCTGATTTCAATCCTATCTTTAGTACAGGCAATGAGTTGTTGGTGGCAGCAGGAGAACCTACGACTTACTATGTTATGTCCACGAATGCGGCCAATTGCATGTTTATTGATTCAATATTCATTGAAGATAAAGGAATAGATGCGCTTATCTCACAAGGAGACTCTATTGTACTTTGTGAAGCTCAGGATACGCTTATTTTAAGTGTGTTGAATAACAGAGCAGAACAAACTTTAATGTATGAATGGATGCCATTCAATGCGATTACCACTGATCCATTTGCTGCGGAAGTAGTTGTAGATTTAAATGCATCTCAAAACTTCAGTGTTGAAGTCATGAATGAATTTGGTTGTGTAGAAAATCTTGAGACGATAGTAACCATCATTGATTTAGCCAATGATGTAACGGTTGAACCAATGGAAACTACAATAGACTGTGGAGAAAGTGTTCAGATTGTAACAACGGCTGAAAATTGTGAAAACTGTACTTACTCTTGGTCTCCGGCAATTGGTTTAAGCGATCCAAATATTGCAAATCCAATTGCATCACCTGAAGAACCTACTACTTATACCTTAAAAGTGAGGAATGGTGAGTGTGAACAAGAATTTACAGTAACGATCAATGTCGATTGTACTTGTGATTTGGATGTCTTTGTTCCTAATGCATTTACACCAAATATTACACCAGGTACAAATGATGTATTATTTGTAAGAGGTCAGGATATAGATGAGTTGTTGTTTATTATTTACAATAGAGCTGGTCAGGAAATATTCCGTACTACAAACATTAATATTGGTTGGGATGGTAGTGTGAATGGCGAGCCATTACCATCAGGAACAGTATTTGGATATTTCGTAAGAGCCACCTGTTTTGGTAATCCTAATCAGACGATTGAACTGTCAGGAAACGTGACGATATTCTAATACGGTGTTGAATGGTATTTTCTTCTCGCGTTATAGAGAGAAAATATTATAAACTTACTGGATTAATAGATTGAAAAGTGATTCGCGGCACGCGAATCACTTTTTCATTTAATATGAGTGCCAATAAAAGCATTAGAATTTGTTGCAATTAGTTAATTTCACGCCTAAGTCAAAAGAAAAATTATGAGTAGAGCAGTAGTTTTTTTGCTTTTTGCCTTTTTATTTGCCAATCAATTGACAGGACAATGTGATAGTTTGATTGTAAAAGTAGTTGACGATTTTGATAGCACCAGAATATTCTATTCAACAGCAGTTAATATTGGTTACTTAATACCTAGCCAGGTAGAGACAGTGGAAGGACTAAAACTGGTAGAGGAGGCTAAGGCATTTTTTGCTTTTTCTGAAAATGATACACTGGAATCCTTTTTTCTGACATTTGCTGTTCAGGAGAGGGAATATAGACGGGTGATGACAGATACAAATTATGTTTTGATTAAGCTGAATGATGGAAGGATCTTACCTCTAATGAGTGCACCCGATAAAGGGGTTTTTGATCGCAACACCAATATGAGGCAGTACTTGCATACTTGTGTGATTCCATACGATTTGGTTTTTTCATTGACTTTAATGAAAATTGACAAAATAAGGATAGAGTATGAAGGTGGATACAAACACACGATCACACTCATCGAACCACAAAAAGAGGCGTTGAAGCAAAGGATTATTTGTGTAGCAGAAGCACTGGGTTTATTGGAAACTAAACCGTAACATGATCTTTGCAGATTAATCCTAAGGCAAAATCATTCATTAATTTCTCTACTTGAGAAAGATCGCCATCCACAATTTTGACATCAGTTAATGATGGTAAGTGTAAGGCGAAATAAATGTGGTTATTAGCCATTTCTAAAAGAGTACTGGCCAAAGCATTAGGATAAGGATAATCCGGATTGATTTCGCTAATGATTTTTGCTATGATTTTACTAAGCTCTTTATAGGTTAAGAAGAAGCCAGATTGATTTTCACTGTCTACTTGCTTGGTATGATAAGCTTTTGTAGCCTCTGCAACGACAATTCTATGTAACACATCCTCATCTACAAACTCTATAGAAGTATTGCGTCTGGTGGTATCAATGATAGCAGAGATGGCAATTTTTAATTTTCTTTTTGGATCTTCAATATTCATAGTATTGTAGTGAATGCGAAACTTCATCCATTCCCAATACCAACAAAGAAGATATACCAACAGTAAGTGTTTGGTTTTAAAATATCTATATACTGAAGCCTCAGTAGAATTAATTCGGATGGCTAGCTTTTTAAAGGTAAAGTCTTCAAAGCCGATCTCATCAATTAGTAGAATACTATGCTGAATGATTTTCTTACCCAGCTTTGTTTCCTGCGGATCTCTTACATACAAATTTTCATTCAGCTTCATTTGAATAGTAATAGCCATAACTATTGGTAGTTTCTGTCTTATTTATTGATTAATTAGGGCCAATATCAGATAGTATTACTTTAAATATACGAAATATAGGAGAGTATGAACATACCTTTATACAACTTTCATACATTTTCCATCCCCTCCAATATGATAATGACCTTATAATATTTATTAACCGCTTCCATTAAAAGCGGTTTGTAAACCAAATTATTTTATCAAAACTAAAGTGGTTTATTCAGGTGTTTGACAAAACTTTGACTTTAATCTTATTTCAGTAAAAGTTTCGTTGGTCTAGCAGCGAGGACTGCATCTGCCTAAATAATTGTGGTAAGAATAAAAGGCAGGGAAGTGTAATTCTTCCCTGCAAAATCCTCGATAACCAAGCTTAACGCA
>JBCBCD010000566.1:0-5039 GCA_038530915.1 Bacteroidota bacterium | reverse complement strand
CCAACGATTATGAAAAACTCAACTTACTATATATACTTTTTGTGCATCATATCTCTGTCATATTTACAATCTTGCTCAACAGCAAACTCTAAAAATGAAAGTGCTGGTAACGAGCAAACTCTTGCTATCTCAAATGTTGATCAAGTACTTAGTGATGAATTCAATTTGATTGCACAAAAACCACCATTAGGATGGAATAGCTTTGACTCTTATGATTGTCGCATCAATGAAGAAGAGTACAAATCCATTGTGGATTACATGGCAGATAATATGAAGGATAAAGGCTGGGAGTATGCTATCATCGATTATATTTGGTGGCATCCTGAACCCGGTAATTGGGATACACCCAGGCGTTTTGGACATCCTAATATCCGCTACAAAGAAAATGGGGAACCTCTACATCCTGAATACATTACTATGGATGAATATGGTCGTTTAATGCCATCTGTAGAACGATTTCCTTCAGCAGCTAATGGACAAGGATTTAAACCATTGGCAGATTATGTACACAGCAAAGGTTTGAAATTTGGCATTCACATCATGCGAGGCATACATAGATATGCTGCTTTTAAAGATACTCCTATAAAAGATTCCAAGTTTACAGCAGCTGATATTGCTGAACCATGGGATACTTGTAAATGGTGCAATCATATGTATGGAGTAGATCCAACCAAAGAAGCGGCACAAGCTTATTACAATTCATTATTTGAGTTGTATGCAAGTTGGGGAGTCGATTACATCAAAGCAGATGATATGATGTTTCAAAATTACCATAAAGGGGAAATTGAAATGATGTACAAAGCCATTCGCAATAGTGGTAGGCCTATGGTATTGAGCCTATCCTGTGGGGAAGCACCCTTAAGTCAAGCCCCTCATTTGAAAGAAAACTCAAATACGTGGCGAATTTCTGCTGATTTTTGGGATGAATGGGAGCATTTAAAACATAGCTTTGATCTATTGAATTCATGGGCTTCCCATCGTTCAGAAAGTCGTTGGCCTGATGCTGATATGTTGCCAATTGGCCACATTTCTTTAAATAATCGTCCCCATGGCCCGGATCGCATGTCGAAGTTTACCGAACCGGAGCATTATACTTTAATGACTTTATTCTCAATTGCCAGGTCACCTCTCATGTGGGGCGGAGACCCATTATCAACTCCAATGGAAACTGTAGAAACCTTTTTATTGAATGAAGAAGTATTATATGTCAATCAAAACAGTGCTGACAATAGACAAATCATCCAACACGCTGAAAGGGCAATATGGATAGCGACAGATCCTAAGACAGGAGATCGCTTCCTGGGTTTATTTAATTTAAGTGATCAAAATAAAAGAGTAAGCTTTGAATTTGAATTAGAATATATGAGAGATGCTTATAAAGTTAGAGATTTATGGGCGAAAAAAGATCTTGGAGTAAAAGAAGGAAAGTTTGGGGTTAGCTTACCACCACACGGAGCAGGCTTATATAGGTTAACGAAAGCTGATTCAAATAATAATTCTAGTAAAGCTGATGAATAAAAGTAAAATATCTGTCAATTTGCACTTATTTAAAATTATTCTTTACTAGCAAAAGACCGATAAAATAAATATTTTACATTCAAGTAATGAAACTTAAGCTATAAACAAAACAAAATGAAGCCCAACCAACTATTCTTGTTAACCAGCATGATCCTTGTGGTCTTTCTACCTATCGGAGTCAGTCAGGATATAGACCACCAATTTCGACATTTGACAACTGAAGAAGGACTAGGCCATACTGATGCCACCTGTCTTGCACAAGATACCAGTGGATTTATATGGATAGGCACTTATTTTGGTTTAAATCGCTTTGACGGATATGAAATAAAATCCTACTTCAATGAAGATGAAACCATAAATAAAGCCTTTTTGAATCGCATTAATTCGATATGTATTAATGCCAACAATAACATTTGGTTGGCAACTCAGGGAGGGGTTCAGAACTTCGATATTTCTACGGAATGCTTTTTGGAACTATCCTATCCTGAAGCAGAGCACTATAATCTAAATCGAGAAGTAAACAATATCCATTACAGTCCCAATGGCTATTTACTAGTAGGTAGAAAAAGAGGAATTTCTTTTTATAAGGTGGAAAAAGATGGCCTAACTTTGGAGCCTATTCATATTCCTAAAGGGCCTGATCTTTCTAATATTGCTATCCATAAAATAAAGAGAGATTTAGAAGGTAATTTTTGGCTAGCTTCTTCGTCAGGTGTCTACTTCGTAACAAGAGATCTTACAGCAGTTCGTAAGATCAACATAACGGATCAAGAAGGAAAAGACTATGTCTATATTCTGGATATCTTCTTCAATGGAGAAAAGCTTTGGTTAACTGCTGAAAAAGGCTTACTAGAAGCCAACATCGGAAAAATGGATGGGCAAAACCAAAGGCTGCCCGTTACCTTTATCGATATTGACGGTTTACTTTCAAAGAAAAATACATCGGAAGAAGAAGCTGAAGAAAATTTCTATGTTACAACTATAGTTGATGATAAAAAAGGTTCGATCTGGATTGGAACCACCAACGGATTAATACAGTATCAACCCAATAAAGAAAACTCCATCAAGCAATATGTAAGTGCATATCCATTGGTCAAATATGCACTTACATCCAAGCACATCAATCAGCTATACATTGATTATTCTAATTGTTTATGGATAAGCACCTTTGGTGGAGGTGTTAATTACCTCGATCTCAATCAAAAACAGTTTCATTTACTTCAAAGAAACCCACTGGTTTCAAATAGCAATTTATCTGGCAACTATGTACGTGCTTTGCAAGAAGATGACAAAGGTAATCTTTGGATAGGTACGCGAGAAAATGGTTTAAATTATTACGATTTTGATACCGAAACTTATACTCACTATAAGTATCACCCCAAGAATGAAAATGGAATTAATACCAACAATATACGAGCCTTAACTTTTGATCAGGAGAAAAGGTTATGGATAGGGACCAATGATGGAGGCATCAATATCTTTGACCCTAAAAGTCAACAATTTGAACAAATCAAAAGCGAACCTAACAATAAAAACACATTATCAAACAATACCATTTTTTCCATTGCTAAAGACAAGTTTGGACAGATGTGGGCAGGCTCTTGGCAAAGAGGCTTAAATAAGATTAAGTATAATGGAAAAAATCATTATGAGATTGAACAAATCTATAATGATAAAAAACGAAATAATAATGACTACAACATAAGCTCAAATCGAATTTCATTTATCTATGCCGATGACATCTATCCGGAAGTATTTGTAGGTACAGACAATGGAATTGATCGAATTTTCCTTAATCCTGATGGTAGCATCAATGAAATCATCCATTACCAAGGAGATAATGAAAATCAGCATTCGCTCAGTTCTAATTTTATTTGGCCCATAGAACGCACAGATGAACAAACGCTTTGGGTTGGAACTATCGGGGGTGGGCTCAATAAGTTGACGCTTTCAAAAAGATCAAATTTCTATTTTGCAGAACACTTTTCAATTGAACAAGGAGCACCTTCTACAGATATCGAAAGTATGCTATTTGATGATCATGGAAGGATTTGGATGGGTTCAAAAGGGATTTCCATGTTTGACCCAACCAATGAAACTTTTAAAAACTTTGACACCAATGATGGATTGCAAAGTAATAGTTTCAAAATTGGTGCTGCCTATAAGGGTAAAAGTGGACGTTTATACTTTGGTGGTACAAGAGGGATCAACTTTTTCTATCCAGACAGCATTAAGTTAAATGATCAAAAACCCAAAGTAGTTCTTACTGATTTGATCGTCAACAATTCATCGGTAGAATTGAGGAAAAAAGAAAACACTTGGGTTATTTTAGACCAATCGATTCATGAAACGCAACGTTTCCGTTTAAGTCATTTAGAAAACAACTTTTCTATAACTTTTGCTTCTCTACATTTTGCCAATCCCGGAAAATGTAAATATCGATACATGCTTGAAGGTTATGACGAAGACTGGATTTATACCGATGCAAATAACAGAAAAGCAACTTATTCAAATCTCAAATTTGACGATTATATTTTCAAAGTCTCAGCTTCTAATGGTGATGGAATATGGAGCGATGATGTAACCAGTGTGGGAATTGCAGTAGTAGCACCTTGGTGGCTGACAAACCTTGCCTATTTTATTTATGGCCTACTTATACTAGTAGCTTTATCAGCAGTTTATTATACACTAATCCGATGGTATAAACTAAAACAAAAGCTTGAAATCACTTTACTGGAGGAAAGAAAAATGGAAGAAATCCATCAAATGCGCATTCAGTTTTTCACCAATATTTCACATGATTTTAAGACCCCTTTATCTTTAATTATCAACCCTCTGGAAAACCTTCTACATGATAGTATCGGTGAACGGAAAGCAAAGAGGTATTACCATTTGATGTATAATAATGCCAAGCGTTTATTACATCTTGTCAATGAGTTAATGGACTTTAGGAAAATTGAGAAAGGAGCGTATAAACTTCATGTGACTCAACTTGATGTGAAAGAGTCGACCGAACAGATCATTGACAACTTCCAAGAGCATGCTATATCTAAAGATATTAATCTTAAAATTGACTCATATCTCGAGGAGCAAATTTGTTTTATTGATAAAAATATACTTGAAAAGAGTTTGATCAATTTAATCGGAAATGCTTTAAAAAACACTCAACCTTCCGGAAGTATCAATGTCAATTTATACAGCTATCTTGATCAATTCTCCCCTACTTACAGTAATGAGTTTAAGATCAAAAGTGAATATTGTGCCAATTCATACACTTGGTTGCATGTTATAGACAATGGAAGTGGAATTTCTAAAGACAGCCTTCCATTGATTTTTGACAGATACTTTACAGAGAATAAAACTCAGTCTACGATTGTAGGTACAGGAGTCGGATTGGCGTTGGTAAAAAGCCTTATTTTGCTTCATAAGGGCGAAATAGCAGTCTACAGTGACGAAGGTGAGGGGACAGAGTTTTTAATTGGTCTACCCAATAAGATAGATGAGTACTGTATGAGATCGAA
>JBCBCD010000565.1:0-5089 GCA_038530915.1 Bacteroidota bacterium | reverse complement strand
TGGGAACCAGTTGTCTATACACCTGAAGGTGGAGAACAACCGGCCTATGATGAAAGCTTATTGCAAGAAGTACCCAATGATATTGAAATTGTGAAGACAAATATTTGGGAGCCCTATTCTTTGTACAAAAAGTTTACAGGCAAAAAGGCGGATAAAAAGATCTATTCTGGTTTTATCAGCGAAGGTAAAAAGAGCAATTGGACGCAAGATGTTTCGGTATTTATCAGAGGGAATTTTTTCATACCCGATGCACGTAAATTTTGGATTAAACCTTCTATAAAGTTTTTAAAAAACTATCTAAACGATCATCCCGTAGATGCTATTATTTCCACTGGGCCACCTCACTCGATGCATATGATTGCTTTAGGTGTAAAAAAATACCACAACATTCCGTGGATAGCAGATTTTAGAGATCCATGGACACAAATTGATTTTTACGATCAATTAAAGCTTACCAAATTGGGTGATCGCAAGCATAAAAGGATGGAACAGCAGGTTCTAAAAGAAGCTGATAAAATTGTAGCCATAGGTTGGAATATGATCAAAGATTTCCAAAAAATAACCGATAGATCGCTTGAAGATATGCTCATTGTGACCAATGGTTATGATCAGGCTGATTTTGAAAGTCCTGCTAAAGTACGGACTAAAGATTTTGTCATCTGCCACCTGGGGTCCATGAATAAAGATCGAAACCCAAGAATGCTTTGGAAAGTTTTGGGCGATAAAGTAAAAGCAGATGTAGCATTTGCTGAAAAACTCAAAATTGTGTTGATCGGAAATGTAGACCAAAGTATTGTTGAAGCCTTACATGAAAATGGATTGAAGGATCAATTAGATCTTAGAGGATTTATGCCGCACAAAGAGGTAATTGAATATATGAAAACGGTGCAAGTCTTATTACTCCCAATTAATGATACACCTAATGCAATGGCTATTCTGCCAGGTAAATTATTTGAATATATGGGAGCAAAAAGACCGATTATAGGCATAGGACCTGAGGGAGACAGTGATGCAGCCAGGGTTTTGAACTTAACAGGTGCCGGAAGTATGCATCATTATCAGGATGAGGAAGGAATTAGGAATAGAGTAGAGGAGTTGTATAACACTTATAAAAACGGTTCGTTAGAGGTAGACAGTAATGGGATTGAGCAGTTTTCTAGAAGACAGTTGGCCGGGCAATTTGCCGATATTTTAAACAAATTATAAGAGCAGCGGTACTGCTGCTCTTATAATTTGTTTTATTTCCTTTTCTTTTTCCCGCCTTTATTCGTATTTCGTTTATTAGCCGTTCTTGTTGACTGTGTCTTTTGTACCGGTTTTTTAGTAGGCTGTGGCTTTGGTTTTGGTGCTTCTACAGGCATATTTTGGTAATAATTGTAGAGATTATAACCTCCATATCCTAAGAATCCAAGTAATAGGATGCCTGAGCAAATCAACGAAATGGTAGTACCTGTGTAGTAAACTTGTGGATCAAAACGGAATTCAATATTATGTTGTCCTGCAGGTACTTTTAAAGCTCTGAGTACATAATTTGCTCTGATGTGCTCTACTTTTTCACCATCAATATAGGCTTGCCAACCTTTATTCGGGCCGTACCAAACTTCAGAGAAGACTGCTAATTGCTCGCTCGTACTATTACTTTGGTAACTTATTGCATTGGGAGCATAGCTGGTTAAGCTAATTGAACCATTTTTATTCAGGTTTAAGCCATTCACATAACCACTAAACTCATTATTGACGATGGCTTCTTCTCCGGCATCAAAATCATTCAGTGCATCTATCTCTGCATTAGGAGAATCTACCATTTTATAGCTACTCACAAACCAGGCATTGCCTAAAGCATTTGGATTTGATTGTACCATAGGCTGATTGTTTTGTCCTGGTACGATGAAGTATTTAGTATTCAACATATCGTATACTTCCTGATTGTTCCTGGCCAAGTGTCTATCAATAATATCTTGATAGCGTTGCAATTTAGCGGCATGGTACCCTCCGATTGTCTTGTGAAAGTATGAAGCAAAAGAATAACTGAAAGGACCTTCTCTTGAAGTCAGATCTTGTACTCTGTAGTGTGGATCTGTGTCTTGCAGAATCTGCTGATCTACTGGCCTAATGGTATAGTTTTGTTCATAACGATTTTTTGTTACGAATTTATCTTCATTTAGATATCTTCTGCCAACCGGATACAAATCAGCTAAAGTGATCAATGCCAATCCGGCTATTAAAAAGGTAGGTTTGATATATTCTTTCAAAAAAGCCCAAAGTAGTCCTGCTGTAACCAAAATAAATGCTAGTGAACGCAAGGCATCATTGACCATATAGGTCTTTCTGTCTTCCATTAGCGCATCAATGTCAAAGCCCATTTGCGCATAATTTGGGTCTGACGGATTCATGAAATCATAGGAAGAAGGGCCTAGAACCACAAAGTAGAGACATACAGCTGATAATATTCCAGTGGCGATATACAAATAATTGGTTGCCTTCTTTTTGTCTATCCCTTCTTTCATTAACTCATAAACTGCAAGCATGCCCAATAGAGGTATCATGATAGCAGTAACTGTCAAAACTGAATTGGGAGATCTGAATTTATCGTATAGTGGTAGATATTCAAAAATAAAAGTATTGAACCCTTCCAGGTTTTTACCCAAAGAAAGCATGGCAGTTAATAGCGCACCTAGTCCCAACCACCATTTAATGGGACCCTTTACAACAAAAAGTCCTAATATAAATAGTAGAAACATGCCCGCACCAAAATAATTGGGCCCGCTTGTGAATGGAAGCTTACCCCAATAAAGTGGAGCTAAGAAATTATCTGGTAAACGTTGTCCTCTTGCTGCTAACGCTTTTCTCAAAGCAGAATTAGATGGTAATGCTTCTCCTCCTGACCCTCCTGCAGCTCCAGGAATGAGCGTTGACATCAAATCTACCGTTCCATTACTCCAACCCATAGCATAATCCCAAGCCAAGCCTTCTGTTTCGCTACTTGAAGAAACCTCTTTAGCGGATTTGGATTCACTGGCCAAAATAGGATTTCCGCGAATGGTATCTTGAGTGTATTCAAAAGTTACCCAAAGGTTGGTGAATGAAGCACCAAGCGCTAGGAGACCGGCAACAATCAAAACACCTGCAGCTTTACCAAATTCGATCAGTTTGTTATTTCGAATGCTGTAAATCAATTGAGCAATACCGAATATAATGAGTGTGATGACATAAATGTAAGTCATCTGAGGGTGGTTAGAAACTATGGCTATTCCTGCTCCAACACCAAATAAGATAAACCCCCAAATATATTTTTCTCTAAAGGCTAGAATAATTCCAGCAGTCATTAGAGGAAGGAAAAATGTAGTATTCAACTTAGACATGTGTCCAGCCTCATAGAGGACAAAGTTATTGGTAGAAAAAGCAAAAGCTATGGCTCCAACTATGCTTAGCCAAGGATTGACTTTCAATACTATTAAAAGAATATAAAAACAAAGCATGGCTGCAAAAAACATACCTATCGGTCTGGGAATCCACAGCTGCGCAGCCTGGAATAAACCATGTAACAAATTTCCTTTTCTAATACTACCAATTTGGTAAGTAGGCATTCCACCAAACATACCGTTGGTCCACAAAGTTTCTTTACCTGTCTCTTTGCGATAATCGGCAATTTCTTTAGACATTCCTCCAAATTGTATAATATCACCCTTTTGCACAACCTTTCCTTCCAATTGTGGGGAGAAGTAAAAAGCAGCTACCAAAAGAAAAACGACTACAGCTGCTACATGAGGAATAACTTGTTTGAACAATTGATTCATACTATCATTTTTTTTGCGGACCGCTAAAGTAAGTATTTGATTGTTTATATGGAAAAATCAACATCTACATCGTAAGGATAAGTCATTAAATAATTTAAACTCTTATCGATATCAAACTCCTCATAAACGATGCGATGGAGTGCATTGGTTATGGGAACCCTTAATTTGTATTTTTGAGCCAATTTATGTACTACTTTTAATGTACGAACACCCTCTGCCAATTCTGACATACTATCCTGAATGGTTTCAAAACTTTCTCCTTGCCCCAAGCGATAACCAAAGGTGAAATTTCGACTATTCTTACTTGTCGCTGTGGCTACCAGATCCCCAATTCCTGCGGTACCCAGAAAAGCAATACTATCGGCACCTAGCATTTTTCCAAAGTTTATCATTTCGTGTAAACCTCTGGTTATGAGTACTGCCTGAATGTTTTTGCCCAAGCCTTTCCCCCTCAAAATACCTGATCCTATGGCAATAATATTTTTTAATGCACCTGCTAGTTCTGCTCCCAACAGATCAGCGGTACCAAATACATGAAAGTGTTCACTCCCCAGTACATGCTTACCTACCTCCACAACTTCTTTAAAATGACTAGCTATTACAGTTGCGGTAGGTTGCCCTTCCATAATCTCTTTTGCCAGGTTGGGACCGGATAAACACCCTACTCGTACTACCACACTTTCTTCCCTGATCAATTCACTCATCGTTTTAACCTGACTTCTGTCGAGACCTTGTGATTGAATAGTATCTAAATCAGGAAAGTCTAAACCTTTGGTGCCATGTATAACAATATGAAAAGGACGAAGATGAGGCCCCAATTGCTGCATCATGGCTTTGAAATTTGCAGAAGGAACCATAGGAAAGAGAATATCACATGCCTTAGCTATTTCTTCCAAGCTTGTGGTAGCTTTTATTCTTTTAGACAAGTTGATGCCAAAATGTTGATGGGTCTGGTTGACTTTAGTCACTAACTCTTCTTTTCTGCTAAACAGAAGAACATCTACATTATAAGCCAGCAGATTGGCAATGGCTGTACCAAAACTACCTGCTCCAATAACTCCTACAGGCTTGTGATATGCTAAATTTGACATGAAAGATGCGTGGTCGATTTCTTAAACCCTTATATAGCTATACAAACATAATGTTTATTTTTGTTTGTAAGCACTTAATAAAGATTTTAATGAAACAAAGAAAACCCTATATTTAACACATTGAAAAAAAAGAACTCAATGTTTTCTAATCAACCAAGGCTGCAATCAAAAGGGCTTGTTGTTGTGGATGATCAGAAAACA
>JBCBCD010000564.1:0-5090 GCA_038530915.1 Bacteroidota bacterium | reverse complement strand
TAATGATGTTGGTAGTGGTGGTGAAGACTGGGATTCCGACTCGGAAGTATACATAGAAGTAGATGTTGGGCAAACCGGGACCTTTACCAAAGTATTGGCTTTTGCTGAATCCAACGCAGCAGGGGATAACTTTGCACCCAGCCAGGATACTGATTTCAACGGAGTAGGTGACGGAACTTTATTAACTTCCGCACTAACCAAGTTTTCAGCTTCCATAAGTGGTAGTGCCAGCTTAATGGATATTCGATTGGTGATTGAGTATTTGGATGAGCCAGATGAAGACATCGCCATCGACAATATTGAATTGGTAGGTACATTATCTCCAATGGTGGGATTTGATATGAATTCCAGTAGCCTAATGGAAGGTAATACTGGTTCTACTGCATTTGGAGTAGATGTAACGCTCACGGATTACCAATCATCAAATGTTGAAGTAACCATCAGCGATCAAGGAACAGGTACAGCTACTGGTGGAGGTGTTGATTTTACCATTATGAATCAAGTATTAACATTTACTGGTAATGGAACACAACAAGTCCTATTGGAAGTGACTGGAGATGGAAGTTTTGAATCTGATGAAACCATAGTGCTAGAACTCATTATTTCCTCCGGAACAGGGATCATTACGATAGCTACTCACACTATTACCATCATCAATGATGATAACCTACCTTGTTTAGAAGTCATTGGTTTTCAATCAGATATTTCAATGAGTCAACTGTTATTAAGAGCCACTGATGATATCACAGCAGGTACCGTGATTTACTTAACAGATAATGAATGGGACGAAATCGATCAAGACTTCAATACAGGAGAACAAGTTTCTTCATGGACAGCTCCCGGAGGAGGGCTTGCCAGTGGAGAAACCATTTTGATCAACGACAATCAGGTTTCTTGTGGTACTTTCATAGGAGATGCCTTGAACCTTGCTACTAATGGTGATCAAATTTATATCACCTACAGCAACCCTTTATTTCCTAATACCATCACTTCAGATGACATTTGTTTTGGGGTAAAAATATCAGACAGCTCCAATGCAGATTTACCTGCCGGGAAAGGAATAGATCTAAGTAGTGCAGACAATGCTTTCTTGTCGGGCACTGATGTCACCAATCCTAGTGACTGGACGACCAGTAATGATCCGGTTACCATGCCCATGCCTTCTTGTAATGTGGCTGCTTTGCCCATTGAGTTAGTTTCTTTGAATGCTTATGTACAAGGAGAAAATGTACGTTTAGAATGGCAAACAGCTACAGAACTTAACAATGATTTTATGGCTGTAGAGAGAAGCTATGATGGTACTAACTTCATTGAGTTAGGGCAAATTCAAGGTGCAGGTACTACATTCACACCTCAACTTTACAGTTTTACTGACGAAGCACCTTTCAATGGATTCAACTACTACCGACTAAAACAAGTCGACTTTGATGGTACTTTTGAATACAGTGAAATAGTAGTGGTAGATGTTGTTTTAAGCAAATTCAGCATTTCCCTTTACCCTACGGTAACATCCAATATGATACAGGTTGCCTTTCGTGGCAGCAAACTACCTACGGGCAGATTAGACATCTACGATATGACTGGAAAATTGGTTAACAGCCTATTTATCAATCAACAAGCAATTGCTGAAATTGATGTTACAACTTATGTTGGTGGCCAATATGTGGCTCGCTTTGTAAGTGGTAATAATGTGAAGACGTTAAGGTTTATTAAGCTTTAAATTTGGCTGGACTCACATGAGTGCATAGACAAGAATTTCATGATCCGAAATCTTATTCAGGTGTTGTCATAATAAAACCTAACACCAATGATCAGAGATTACGACACTTTAGTAGAAGCCATCAATGACTTAAAAGCCAGAGGATATACTGAAGATTTTAACCTAAAGAACAATTGTCTCGAATGTAAGAGTAAAAATATAGAAGTATTGACAGAAGAATTTGTAGTAGATGAAATGTATCGTTTTGAAGGCGATAGTAACCCAAGTGATGCTTCTGTTTTGTATGCGATCAGTACAGATAAGTATGATTTTAAAGGCATTTTAGTGGATGCATTTGGAGTATATGCAGATGGAATGAATGCTGATATGATTGAGAAGTTGAGGTATAAACCTCTTACCTAAAACGCATATTAAAACTCAACATAAAATATTGAGTCAGTGTATTCCAACGTCTTTCCATTAGGAAGTTGACATTGCCTATACGTTGTATTCCAGTAAATTGATTGAGGATGTCAAATGCTTTTAAAGTCAGGTTGGCCTTTTCTGCCTGCATGAAAAAATAACTCATTTCTGCACTGATTAAGGGCACACTAACTGCTTCATCAAAGCTCTGCGCATTGAAATTGACGATATTGGCATTGGCTCCAAAATTCCACTTTTTATTGGGAGTAACGCGGATACTGCCCGTATAGCTGGTGTTGAAGAAAGTATTGTTTTGATTTTCCGCTATGGAAAAACGGGAATCTGTCAGACTGATTGCCGCATTTAAGCGTACAAATAGTACATCATTTTTGCGATTCTCAAAAGCAATATTCAAATTATGGGTCAAATTCGTATTGATGTTTTCTTCTTCATTGATAAAAACGATGCTTCGGTTCCAATTTTCACTGGCAGTGAAGTTCAGATCAATTCCCAAGCTTCTGATGGGTGTTGAAAAATCTACATAGGCATTTAAATTAATGTCATTGTCGACATTGACAGGACTTGTGATTCTTACAAAATCATCATTGACCGTTTGTGCCCATTGTATCTTATCTTTTGTGAAATTGCCAGCCAATCTTACAGAAAAAGAAGTAAAAGAAAACTGGTCAAACACCAGCCAATTCGCACTTATTTGGTGAGACTGTTCTGGTTTTAAGTCAAGATTTCCTCGAATGATGTTTAATTGATCAACCGGATTATCAACCGGGATCAACTGCTCTACTTCCGGCATTAAGTAAGAAGCAGAATAGCGCAAATTGATTCGGCGACCACTTTTGTATTGACTTTGGTAGTTGATAGTGGGAAGTAGAAAGAGGTAATTTTCCTTACCCAAACTCAATTCGTTTTGCAATCTATCAAACTGATTCACAACCGCATCCAATCGGATATTCAGTTGTGATTTATTCCCCATCCGATTAATTATAAAAGTAGGCTGTATGATATTTTGTCGGGTCCCTACATCTGGAATGTCTACTTCTTCAAAGGCTCCAATATCGTTCATGGTGCCTTCCCTTCTGTTTAAGCCTCTTTCATCCAAACCAATTCGAGTACCAAAGCTCATCGACCAAGTGGGGTTAAGCTTACGCAAAATCGAAGGCTCAGCAAATACAAATAACCGATCTCTGTCATTCATCTGGAATTGTTGTAATAAAACTTCTCGGAAAGGGTCAAAAAATTCTGTGCGGTTGGACCAATCTAATCTGTTGTTGTTATCGTTGTAACTACCTCTAAATTCCGTTTTGAACTGTGTTTTTTCATTTACAGATTTGGCAATATAGGTCGCTTTTGTAAAGAACGTAAAAGCATCACCATTAGTAGTAGACTCATTGTCCAACTGATTGACCAGCTCTTCTTCAAAACTGGAAGTTGTAACGTTCTGGGTAAAAATATCGCTGGTCATTATACGCATACGACCATCCAATATCAAACGTTGTTGTGGATTGAAATTGTGGCGAATGCCAAAATTTATTCCATGTGGTTGATCCGTATCTGTTTGATTGATGTCTTCGTCTTGTTCAAAAGTACCATTTGAAAGAAAATTTTCTGAATGCACTTCTTCCTGTAGGTCTTTGATCCTCCTATTGCCCAAATAGCTTACAAAGTATCGGTTTTGCTTATTGGGATTAAACGAAAGGTTGATTCCCCCAGCTAAAGCTCTGTTTACTCCTTTGTTTTTTGAACCAAACTGGTTGTTGTCTTTATTGGTAAAATTGAATTCATTGATATTGTTGTACATGCCCATCAATGCATGCTGTGTTTTTTCGGTAAACCGATAAACTCTACCCTCAGCTTTATAGGTTGCCTGGCTCCCTACACCTACGGCAAACTCACCAAAATACCCCCTTTTGTTGTCTTCTTTCAATTTTAGATTAATCGTTTTTTCTCTTATTCCATCATCTATGCCTGAAAAAATGGCCTCTTCAGTCTTCCGATCGATCAGCTGGACCTTACTAAGTGCTTTGGCAGGAAGGTTTTTGGTGGCCACCTTTGGATCATCATCAAAAAACTCTTTCCCATCCACTAGAACTCTTACCACCTCCTCTCCTTCCGCTTTCACATTACCTGCGTCATCTACTTCTACTCCGGGCAATTGTCTTAGAAGTTCTTCAGCAGCAGCACCGGGCCTTGTTTTAAAAGCTTTTACATCAAATTCCAGCGTATCATTCTTAAACTTTACAGGAATCAATTCAGCTTCTACGATTACTTCTTCCAGAACAGGAGTTGACATTATTTTATCCCCTAAATCTTCATCAGACTCTAGAGGAATATCAATTAATTCAGAGCTGGTTTGCATCCCAACAAAAGAAAATTGGAGTATGTACTTGCCATCTTTGATGCTTTTAATTTGAAAAACTCCATCCTCATTCGTTACACCAAAATATTTAAGAATAGAATCCGCAGGATTGAGTAATGCAACTGTTGCAAAGCTAAGTGGCTCCTTTTCTTCATTCAGTACTCTTCCCTTAATTGTATTCTGGGAAAAACCGGAACAAGAGAAAAAAATCAAGATGCTCAAAATTGATATGATCTTATTCATATTAGTTTAGATGGTTAGGGTTTAGATGGTTAGTTAAAATGTATGTCTTTGGTAAGTTTGAAACATAACATTCACTTTGCCAAAGGCTGAAGTGAATTATTCTAAACACCTACACATCTAAACTTCTAAACCCAACATTCAAAAGCCAATTTTTGCTAATAAAAGAGTTAAGCAGTTAACAAATATTAATTCTTCGATTTTGATTTGCCCTTCATTTCAGCTGCTTTTACTTTCTTGTACTCTTCCGTCTTTTCTTTGACTAGAACTTCAAATTTATCCTTATCTATTTTTTGCCCTTTCTTCAATTTAGATATTAACCCAAGTTCGTTTTTTTGTAAATCTACTGATGTA
>JBCBCD010000563.1:0-5100 GCA_038530915.1 Bacteroidota bacterium | reverse complement strand
AATTTTTGAACATTTAGAGATAGAAACTCCCATTGTTTTTACTACAGCCTATAATCAATATGCCATTCAAGCTTTTCAACAGAACAGCGTAGATTATTTATTAAAACCGATTACACAAGAGACATTGAATAAGGCAGTTTCTAAGTTTGAAAAGTATTTTCTCAACTCAGCAAAACCAGAAATTGATTATCAAAGACTGGCATCACAAATACAATCGGGAAGCACTTCAAGAAATAGATTTATAGTCTATGTTGGAGCAAAAATATATTCTATCCATATAGATGAAATCGCTTATTTTTTTTCTGAACAAGGAAATACTTTTTTAAAATGTTTAAATGGAAATACTTATTCTATCAACTACTCTTTAGAGAAGCTTATTAATAGTTTAGATCTAGCATTATTTTATCGAGTCAATAGGAAAATGATTGTTCACATTCAGGCTATAAAATCTGCTTACCAATATTCAAAAAGCAAACTAAAAGTTGAACTTAATCCTGATTCAAATTTTGATGTTTTTGTCCCCTTAGATAAAGTAGTCTCTTTCAAAGAGTGGCTCGGCAAATAAAGTAGTTTAAATTATTTTGTAAATTGTGAAGACTAAAACCATTTGCAATTTATGCTAGGTTCTCGCAAATTAACTACTATCGTCTTTGCTGATATCGCCGGATATTCTGCCATGATGCAAAACAATGAAACGAATGCCCTTTCTGTGTTGGATCGTTTCAAGCACATTTTGGAAGAAGAAACACCATTGTATGCAGGAAAAATTGTACAATACTACGGTGATGGAAGTTTGCTTTCTTTTGACAGTACCATTTTGGCTTTACATGCTGCCATAGCCATGCAAGGCCGCTTTATTGCTGATGAGGTTCCTGTAAGGATAGGCATGCACCTTGGAGATGTATTGTTCAGAAATGGCAATGCTTTCGGTAATGGGGTCAACGTGGCTTCCAGGGTAGAATCTTTGGGTGTTCCCGGTGCTGTACTTCTCACGAAAGCCATTGGCAATCAAATCAGGAACCAGCCTGAGTTTGAACTAACTTCTTTGGGACCTTTCCACTTCAAAAATATTGAAGAGCCTATGGAAGTCTTTGCCATAGCCAATCAAGGCTTTACTGTTCCTGCCAAAGATCAGATGAAAGGCAAACTACAAAAGCCTAAAGTTCCAATAATTACCAACCCAAATACTTCTGAATGGGAAAGGTATCAGCTAATGGAAATCATGGATGCCCTGGAGGAAAAAAAGTGTGTTTTGATTCTTGGCAATTATGCTTTTTCAAAACCTATGGGTGCTGAGGACGAACAAGAACTTTTTTTACCGGATTTGATCAAACAAGAAGAACACAAGTGGATCGAAAAACAAACCGGTGAGGTGGCTTTTGATTATTTTACTTCTGCCCAATCCCTAGTCGATAAAGCCGGTGGGCAGAGACTTTTTATGGACTTAACTCAGTTGAAAATACAAGACTTAGGACCTAAACAAATCAATCGTTTCAAACAAATCAGTGAAATTCCGTTTGATTTAATTTTGTCCACTTATCCATTTGACTTGGTACATGATGTTTTTGATGCCAATCAAATCGCTCATCAATATGATTATTACAGCTACATGCAAGAAGCCGCTACTATAAATCCTTTTTCCGAATCAAGACCATTATTGTACAACCTATTTGGAAGTACCAGACATAAAGAATCCATGGTCATTTCCCTGGATAGACTTTATCAGTTTATCTTTGGCATTTTAGGGGTTAGACAACTTCCAAAATTGATTCAGGATAAAGTGCAGCAAGCCAGTCACTTGGTCTTTCTGGGATTTTCTTTTGATGATTGGTATATGAAACTTTTACTTAGGGTTTTAAAAGTACATGAGAAAGAAATCTCTTATGCCCATCCTCCTTCGCTAAGGGAGCTGGAAAAAGGAACCAAGCAATTTTTTGAATCCAACTTTAAGATCACATTTTTGGATAAAAGGATTGATGAGTTTGTAGATGGTCTACATCAATTGTGTGTAGAATCAAATGTTGTACGAAACGGCATCTATACTACAACCGAATCCCCATATGAGCAATTACAGTCATTGAATGAGGATCAACGCTTTGAAGAAGTATTGGAACAGTTGGATGAAATACTCATAAAGGATGGCAAAGAGGGAAGTTTACTCAAAGAACTGGGTGAGTACCAACAAAACTTTCACAAAATGAAAGAGTTGGAAAACTACAGCATTTTTAGTAAGCAAGAGCTAGAAAAGAAATGGAGACAACTAAGAAATAAATTATCAATGTTTATAGATCGCGTATCTGAAATTATTCCTGCTTAAATCTACTACCAAAATGTCAACAACACGCAATCGATATCCTGGACTCAGGCCCTTTGACTCAGAGGAAGAACAATATTTTTTTGGTAGAGAAAAAGAAGTAGAAGCCGTATGCAGGCTACTTGATCTGGATAGACTGACCATTTTACATGGTCCTTCTGGTATGGGAAAATCCTCCCTGATCAATGCAGGTATACTGCCAACTCTTGAGAAGAACAGAAATTGGGATATTCCTTATCATGTAGTACCCATTCGATTTACCAATTATGATCCTGAATTGGCAAGAATAAGAAGAGAAAGACAAGGAAGAGCGGATTTAGATTTTGACCTGATCAAAGATCCCATTGATCGATTTATAGCTGCTTGTTTGAGCACAGATAGAAAATGGGAACCAATCATTCCAATGCCAAAGCCAAGTCTGTGGTTGAGTGCTAAAAAAATGATGGTTGATTTGGCTATACGTCCTTTAAAGCTCGTCTTCATTCTAGATCAATTTGAAGAGTTGTTTACTTATCCCGAAGAAAGAGTACAAGAGTTTGGTGAACAACTAAGTGAGCTTTTTCACCAAAACATACCTGAATCTGTCAGAAAAGGGATAGAGCGAAAACAAATCATTGAGTCAGAGCAGGAAGTATCTTCCACTAAACTCAAGCTTCCCAGCCCCAAAGAGGCACAACTCATGGCTCGTATCGAAGAACCATTGGATTGCAAAATATTGATTTCAATGCGTTCTGATAAGTTGCACTTTCTGGAGCGTCTGAAAGCTCATTTGCCGGAAATGCTACTCAATAGTTATGAACTCCGTTCTTTTGATACAGATCAGGCAAAAAATGCCATCAAATATCCGGCGACTATGCCAGGTGACAATTTTATTTCACCAAAGTTTGAAATAAATGATGAGTTGTTGGATGAAATCATTGGCTTTTTAGAAGATAAAATCACTAGGCGAATTGATCCCTCACAGTTGCAAATCGTTTGTCAACACATTGAACGGAAGATCATAAAACGAGCACGCAAGAATAAAATGAATTGATAAGGTTTAGTGAAAACAAAGAAAGCTTAGAAACAGCTACTTATGGCAGAAAAAATCAGCACACTAGAATATACAGATAAGACGATGATGGCATTGCGCAGAGAAGATGTAGGCAATTTAGAAACTGTATTGCGGGATTATTACCGCAGTCAGATCAAAAGTCTTGAAAGGCGACAGGATCGCAAGTTGGCTCGTGTTCTCTTACAGGATCATTTGATTTTACCAAAATCAAGACAACGTACATCAAAAGATGCTGCTTATATAAAAGAAGTCCTTGGTATTGATTCTAACCTTTTGGATAAACTGGAAGAATCACGTTTGATCCGTAGGATACATAAAGTTGGCATTAATCCTATTTACGAAGTTAGTCACGATACACTAGTTGAACCCATCTTAGCAGAAAGGAACAATAGAGAAGTCATCATTCGATTTCTAAAAAGAATATGGATCTTTGTGCTGTTATTTTTACTCCTGTGGTTTTTATTCGGAATGTTATTCGAAAGGTCATTTGAACTTCTTCCAGAGCCTTCGCGTACTCCTCAAAGTTTGGATGTTTTAATGGACCGTCAAACGCTTGCATTGGAAGAAAACAGTCAAGGCTTAGTCATTCCATTGCCTCCGGTAATAGTGGAAAAAAAGTTGTATCCGGCTGATTCCATTAATATTAGGCTTCCAATTACTGCTGTAGACATCGAACGCATTAGAAAAGCAGGTAGCACTACCGGTGGAGATACCATTTCTATTTTATTTACCAATCCGATAGAAGTTCCGATTAATAATGGCCAAGTTACAGAAGGATACCAAGCTTTCTCTAATGTACTCGTCCCTATAGGTTTTCCCAACAGTGCCAACGAGTCAACTTTATATGCCAGAGTTTCCGGCAATCTTAAAATGACAGATGCTGCCAATTATACTGCTGAAAGAGGTGTCGGTGGTTACAATCAACTCGCATCAGCTCCCATTAATGTAGAGTTGGGAGATACCCTTTTGCGTGCAGTCAACTATACGAGATCCATTCCAGTGAACTTTAGTATGCAACTAAGTGATCTTTTCGATAATGAAGTAGATAAAGCTAATGTAAAAAACCTCATTGGAGATCGTATGGTAAATCTAAATTATACCGTACAGCTTGGAGCAGTTCCACCAGCCCCCATTCCGCCGAAGGTTGAATTACCTTCTGTCCAGGGAGTGGAAGTTCAATATTCTGATGGACCAAAAGTTTTATTGGGAGCGATCCAGTCCCAAACACTCCTACTAATCCTTTTGTACAAAGTAGTGGAGAAAAATTACATGTGGTGGCAGAAAAGGAAACCCTTTATTCCATCGCAAAGCTGTATAACCTACGTGATGCATTTGGTAATATCTCTACCGCAGAGTTGATGCGCTTGAATGGATTGCAAGGAAATACGATTTCTGTAGGACAAGTGTTGAAGATTCCGAAATAGTAACCCCTGTTTTAATAGTTTCTCAATAAACTAACAGTTGACTATCTATAAGGTGGTTGGACAAAAATAAAGAAGATACTGGCTACACATCAAATGACAAATTCTTCAATGATTTCTTTCTTGCTTGGATGCACAAAGAAGCAGTTTCTAATACCATCATCTTCTGCTCTTACAATTGAATCTACTTTTTTTAAACCTTTGTCTGTATGATTGTAAATTTCATATCCGTAATTCTTAAAAATAGATTCTAATTCTGATTCAATTGTATTGAATAATGTTTCACAAATAACGATGGGTTTCATTTTTGA
>JBCBCD010000562.1:2931-5103 GCA_038530915.1 Bacteroidota bacterium | reverse complement strand
AGTTCAGAGGTAGCTTCTTTTAAACATGGCTCCAGGTTGTATTTTGTTGCTTCGAGGTATTTGTTACCTGCCAGTCTTATACTTTTCACATTGAGTATAGATTTTAAGGGTGTGATTAACTTAGGTCCCAAGGCATTGATTATGTTTTTTGCTGCTACTATAGGTATTGTATTAGGTGGACCTTTTGCCTTATTTATGGTACAACAATTTTTTCCGGGGCTAATAGAGCTTTCCGGTGATGAATTATGGCGTGGGCTTTCAACTATTGCAGGTAGCTGGATTGGAGGTGGTGCCAACCAAACGGCGATGAAAGAAATATTTGAGGTAGAGGAAAATATTTTCGGAAGTATGATTGTAGTTGATGTAGTTGTAGCGAATGTCTGGCTAGGATTCTTACTTTTTGGTGCAGGTATAGCTCCCAGAGTTGACAAATGGTTGAAGGCGGATAGCTCTGCCATCACACAATTAGAAAAGAGTATTTCTGATTATAGAGCCAGTGTATTGAAGATACCGACTACTAATGATGTAATGCTTTTATTGGGGGTAGCTTTTGGTGGTGTTGCATTATCGCATTTAGGTGCAGACCTCATCTTACCATTAATGAAAAAGAATGGAGCTTTTTTAGAGTCTATCAGGTTGAATTCATTTTTATCAGGTTTCTTTTGGTTGGTGGTTATGGCTACTACTTTAGGAGTCATCTCTTCATTTATCAAGCCCATCAGGCGCTTAGAAGGGGTTGGAGCATCGCGGTGGGGAAGCGTATTTATTTATATTCTGGTTGCAACCATTGGCATGCAGATGGATCTTGGAGAAGTATCTAAGAATCTGGGCTTATTCGTTATCGGTTTGTTTTGGATGATGATGCATATATTGGTATTAATGGTAGTTGCTAAGATAATTAAAGCACCATTTTTCTTTGTAGCTGTCGGAAGTCAGGCCAATGTGGGAGGAGCTGCTTCTGCTCCTGTTGTGGCATCAGCATTTAGTCCATCTCTTGCACCAGTTGGCGTTTTGATGGCCGTTTTAGGGTATGCATTAGGTACTTATATGGCAATCATTTGTGCTTATTTAATGCAATGGTTGGCGGTTTAAGATCGGATTAGGGGCTTTTTTGGGACATTTTTTAGTAAGTATTATTTGTTTTTATCAGAATGGCAATAATGCCAGGGGCCGATGGCCATATTTTAATACTTTATCAAGAATATGATGTAAATATTGATTGTATTGTAAATTTTTTATTTTTTCATTGAAATATTTGCAAGTTTTTGTGGCTGCTTCTATATTTGTATCAACAAAGCAACAAACGAGTTGCTAATTAATCAAAACAATGTGAGGTGATGAAATTTATGGCAGCCATGCCCTCCTGTCTCGGGGGTGAGGATAAGGGATAAACTCTTTCGGAACTAACCGCCTCGTGAAGGTTCGAATCCTTCCCTCACAGCAAAATAAAAGCTCAATATCGTAAGGTATTGGGCTTTTTTTATGTCGTCACCGTAAATCAGGTTTAGTTAGTTAAGTTTTATTAGTCTGGTTATCAATTAGTTATTTGTTTATATTGAATTTTAGATTTAAAATAGGTGTGTTGGCTAGCTAGCAGAATTGTTTCTTTTGCACTGTTTTTTTGGAAGTATATTCGTATTATAGAACGCAAAACGTGTGTTGTTTCGGTGTCCAGAATGCTAACAAGCAAAATCAAAAATTTGATACTGTTCAACATGCAAATAGATCGAAAGAAGTTGAATTTCATACATCAAGGTATCCAAACTGATAACCGTTCCCTCTTAAAATGATATTATGAAGTTCAGCTTCTTTTTTTATTTTTAATGAGTTATATGCTGAAATAAAATAGAAAAGGAAGTTTCTAAATAGAGTTATTGAAAAAATAAGCCTTTTCTTACTGAAATAAGTTCTTTGTTTTTTATGAATATATGTAGGTAGCTGGTTATCAATAGTAAATACTTTAAGATAATTTCAGCTATTTTAAATAGACAAAAAATATTTGTCATTACTATGAAGATGCTTTACATTTGTAATGCATGTTTATGGTTAGAACACTGTAGTATTTAAGCGCTTCTGGGCATCAAGTGTTATTACCGGGCAGTAATAGCTTGATGCCTTTTATTTTTTTGTTTAGTGCTAAATGTTTATTCTTGAATCATTTACTCACCTAAT
>JBCBCD010000562.1:0-2921 GCA_038530915.1 Bacteroidota bacterium | reverse complement strand
TTTCTTTTTTGACTGAAAATGCATAATGGTGCACTGCTAAAAAAGAGCAAAATGTTTCTTAGCAAATTGATTTACTTTAAAGAAAAGGAAACTGAAAAGGAGGGAAAGAAAAAGCAACCCTTTGAAGTATATCATCAGAACTAGTGAGTGTAAAAATTAGAAAGGGTTGCTTTGTAATGTCTATATTATCAAACTGATATCTTAACGTCTAGTAAGTTTGATGCGCTGCTTGCATCAAACGTTAAAATCTCAATATTCCATTTTTCCTAAAACTAGCCTTCCTGAGTAGCACTGATTAAATCATTGAGGTGCTTCATTTTCAGTGGATTACGCCTCTTTTTATTAGTAGAAGTAAAAAACTGATGCTGCTTTAAAAAATTTATTTGGAGCTTATTCCAATCTTTTTCGTTGTCTAAGACTTTATAAGTTTTCAATTCATTGAAAAGTGTATTTCCAATTTCATAGAAATCTTCTCGCCCTAAATAATCAAGATCAGCATCACATAGGATGGCTTCTAACTTGGTTTGAGGGTTTTGAGGAACCTTTGTAGCCATTATCATACCACAAATAGATTCAACTTCACCTGGTGTGTAACCCAAGTTAGGAAGACTCTTTTTAGCAATTAGACATCCCAGGCGTTCGTGATCTTCGTTGCCAATGGTAAAACCTGAATCATGATACAAAGCGGCTGTCTTAATCAAAATTTGATCATATGGAGATACTTTCTCATAGTAGCACAATTCTTCTGTCGATGCCAATACATCAAGTGTATGATGCAAGCCATGGTAGGTCAACTGATCAGAGAGTTCAGTTTCCAGTTTGTGAAGAATAAATGCTTTTGCTGCATGGTAATTCATACTAATAGTTTTTCTTGAAGTGTCAAGTATCTCCATAATGTAAGCCTTACCAGAAGAAAATTATTCTTCTAGTAAAAGCACTCCTGTAGCCATAAACTTGTATTCTTTTTTAGGTTCGTTTATTGCTTGAATTTCTTCTTTTGATTTTCCGGCGTCCTCAGCATAGTGACGCAATTCATCCACTGGAGTCACTTCTTTATAAGCATATCCCTCCATGATTACTTTACGTCCGGCAATGTCTTTAGGTACAAAAAATCCATAATCTTTAAATTTTACCATCATTGGTGGCTTGTCCGCCTTGTCGCTGACAATATTCATCCAGCAACCTTTCATTTGGCATACTGCTTCGACAGTACCAACCACTTTTACTGATAAAGAATCAGATTTTTTCATTTTTTTGATGAGCTTATCATACTTCATCGCATTATCTGAAGTGATAGGTGCACCAAATTGTTGGCCATCTTGAGCCAAGCATACGACTACGCTAAACAATAGTGGAAATAAAAAAGTTAGTTTTTTTAACATGGCATTATAGTTAATGAATAAAATATTTTACTCCCTTATTCAGTATACAAATATAGTTTATTTAGAAATTCCTAAAAAAACTGACGCAATATACAACAACGCAAGGAGTTTATTATTTGATATGCTTACTTGAAAAATTGTCATTTGCATTTGGTATTTTGAATAAAAGTCGGTTTGACTGGCTTTTTTATAGATTAAGCAGCTTTCGTCATAAAAGTTTGGACTATGAAAAATTTCCTAAGTATTGTTCTTTTGATTGCATTGGTCTTTCCTCTACATGCTCAGTTGAAATGTATTAGTGGGAATTGTAGCAATGGCTATGGGACCTGTGTCTTTTCAAATGGAGCAAAATATGTAGGTGATTTCAAAAATGGGAAGTTACATGGCAAAGGCATATTCTATTATACAGATGGGAATCAGTACATAGGAAATTGGGTAAACCAATTGCGAGAGGGAAAGGGACGCATGATCTTTTCTAATGGGGATGAATACTTTGGTATTTTTCGAAGCAATAAAATGGAAGGTAATGGGAAAATGACCTATGCTAATGGCAATGTATATGAAGGGATGTGGCAGTCAGATAGACCCTCTGGGCAAGGGGTATTGCTTTTCGCTGATGGAGCCAGATATGATGGTGAATTTGGAAATGGGGTATTCGATGGTTATGGAGTTTTTAGATACATCGACCAGTCCAGATATGAGGGAAATTGGAGAAATGGAAAGCAACATGGTATCGGAACATTATATACGTATGACAATCAAAGTGTATCAGGTAATTGGATATCAGGCGTATTTGAATCAGATCAATTGCAATGGAAATCGCTCGAAACCATAGATACTTCTTCGCTGAGAAATTGCAATCTTAATTTTTGTGCTGAAGGAAAAGGAAAGTATAGATATGCAGATGGTACCTTATTTATAGGTGATTTTAATAATGGCCGTCCAGCAGGAGAAGGCACCATTTTGTTTTTAGATGGGAAAAGGTATAAAGGACAATGGACTGCAGGTCAACCTAATGGTAGAGGGGTAATGTATTATAAAGATGGAAGGGTAGTGGGCGCTTTATGGCAAAATGGCAATGCTGTACAACAATTATTTGTTGAAAGTGGCCACCCGCTGGGTACCCCTGTTTCTGTTGATTACAATGAAGAGGTGAAAATATGGGCTGTAGTAGTCGGAGCGGCAAGTTATACTTATATGCCTTCTTTAAGGTATACTGATGATGATGCCTATCAGGTTTACGCCTTTTTAAAAAGCCCTGAAGGAGGAGCCTTGCCGGATCATCAAATTCAAGTTTTGATTGATGAAAATGCGACCAGAGAAGGAATTCTGGAAGCCATGAGAACAACCTTCCTTAAGGCAGATAATAATGATGTTTTGCTGTTTTACTTTTCGGGGCATGGCCTAAAAGGGGCCTTTTTACCCATTGATTATGACGGGCAGGATAATCAATTGTATCACGAACAAATCAAAGAAATTCTTCAATTAAGTAAAGCAAAGCATAAATTGATTCTCGCTGACGCTTGCCATTCAGGAAGT
>JBCBCD010000561.1:0-5103 GCA_038530915.1 Bacteroidota bacterium | reverse complement strand
TCTACTTTTGTGGATTTAGCAAAGTTTTTTTCACCTATGTAATCGGCCTTTAATCTTATTTTATTTTTGAAATGGTGAGTAATAGTAGATTGAATAAGGTATGAATAAGTGCTATTTATCCATTGTTTTCGAAGAAAAAACCAATGGTGAAGAGCACATACCTCAGCCATTACAAGGTTTTATATATTGTAGAATACCTTGTCAATTGAAAGAGCTATATGCCCGTATAACCGATCAAACTAAGAATGAACCCCTAAAACTAGGTTCTATTGTCAAGCCGGAGGACTTGAGTTGGTAATAGGGATAAAGCTTGATAGGCTCGGATCTTCGATCATAGAATACTTTTCTGAGTCCCCCTCTGATAATCAAAGCCATTTCGACTCTCCTCATACCCTTTAATTCGAGCCTCAAAAAAGTCTTTATCAAAACCTGTTTGAGTGGACGGACTTTCTACAACCGGATTCATACTTTTGGAATAATGAAGACTATCTAAATCATCTCTTTGTGCATAAAGTGGAGCCAGAAAGTTTTCAAAAACACCTACTTCAATTACATTATGAGTCAGCCAGGCTTCCCAGAATTCGTCGGCAAAATTACCTACGACTTTTTGAGTGATTTTTTGAGCGATGAAGTTTTGTTGATGTGATCCGGCTACTACTTCGTAATGGTATTGTACACCAATGATCTCACCATTCTCATAAACGTCTTTGAAGCTTATTCTGAGGGACATTAGTTTGCCAATAAAAGGGATGGTTTTGCCCATGCACCAGCCATCTTTTTCATAGTAGAAAATGGTTAGCTTTTGATCTACTTTAAACCTCAAACCATACTTCAGGTATTGCATGCATTCCTGAACATGTATTTTAGCACCTGCTCTAGAGGTGTTATTGGGACCTAGGTTTCCAGACAAGCTGGCGTTGATATGATCGGAAGGGTGCCACAGCAAATAAGCAGGTACTTGTTGCCCTTCGTATCCAGGTATATCATCTAATGTAACCTTAAGGTTGGGGAAATGACGAAACCACCAGTAGATCATTTCTGTAGTTACTCCCCTTAGTAAAGAGTGAGCCAGGACAACACACAATTGATTTGATTGATTTCTTACCACCTCAAAATAGGCTGAAGAGAGTGGTTTGAGTTCCCAACCATATTCTCGTGCCTTTGGAACTGTTAATTCTGCCATGATTGCCAATTTAGTTTTTCCAAAGTTATAGCTTTAAGGGTTCAAAAAAATTGTCTTAGTTAAAAGACTTTATTCTAAATAATTTTGTATGACCCAATAAGCGTCTTTTAAATCAATACTGCGTCTTGTCCTCGCCTTAATAGCTAAGGCTATTAGGCTCCGGGCTTTCCTTGTCTTGATTCAAAATCCATCTTTTTGTGCTCATAAAACTATTTTAGAATAAAGTCTAAAGAAATTCTTGAAATTTTATTGCTGAATTAAGAACTGTACGGCTTCCTGACTATTACATCTGCTCCAACTCTTTACCCTTAGTTTCCTGTACATACATCCAAACAAAGAAAATAGAAATCACCGCACAAATGGTATAAATGCTATATGCGAAAGAAAGTCCCAGTGATCCTAATAGTATTGGGAAAGTCAAGGTAATCAGGAAGTTAGACAGCCATTGTGCCAAACCTGAAATGGCCAAACCTGAACCTCGAAGCTGGTTGGGAAACATTTCTCCTAACATTACCCACATGACTGGCCCCCAAGAAAAGTTAAAGAAGACCACATACAAATTGGCAGATACCAAGGCCAACATGCCCATTCCATCTGAAAGAGACAAGATTCCATTTTCATCAACCGTTCCTTGAGCAAAGGCAACTACGACCAAGGCCAGCGTCACACTCATTCCTATCGAACCAATTAGCAGCAATGGTTTACGGCCCAAACGATCAACTAATAATAAAGAGGCGATAACAGCTCCGATACTCAATACGCCCGACAATACATTGATTAGTAGGGCATCTTGCTCACCAAATCCAACTGCTTGCCAAAGTACAGCGCCATAGTAGAAAACTACATTAATACCCACAAATTGCTGGAATGAAGCCAAGCCAATACCTACCCAAACGATAGGTCTCACTCTGCCTAATGTTTTATCATATAAATCGGAAAGTCTAGGTTTGTGATCTTTGGAAAGTGATTCTTCAATTTCAGTAAGCTTTTTAGCTCCTGCTTGATTGTAAAGTTTAGTCAATATAGATAGGGCTTTTTCTTTTTCTCCTTTCACCACCATAAATCTTGGACTCTTAGGAATGAAGAACAAGGATACGAAGAATATCGTAGCAGGTATCAACTCCATCCAAAACATCCATCTCCAGGTTTCGTAGCCAAACCAAAAGGGATTTTCAGCCGAGCCGGAAACGGAAGCTAAAACATAATTACTCACAAATGCTAGAAACAAACCAAAGATGATAGCTATTTGCTGTGTTGTTGCCAAAGCTCCTCTATATCTTGCCGGTGCTATTTCACTGATGTATGCAGGAGCCATTACAGATGCAGCACCCACTGCTAATCCACCGAGTATACGGTAAACAATAAATTCAATGGAAGAAGTAGCTATACCTGATCCAAAAGCAGAAACAATAAAAAATCCGGCTGATACCATTAGCATGGATCTACGGCCATATTTATCAGAAAGTCTACCGGCAAAAAAGGCACCCACTGCACAGCCCAAAAGCATAGAAGCTACATTGAATCCACTTCCAATATCTTCTGCATTGAAAGCTACTTCCAGGCCTCGTACCGTACCATTAATAACACCACTGTCAAATCCGAAGAGAAAGCCTCCCAGAGCTGCAACAATCGAAATAAGGATAATGAATAAGTTGTTGTCTTTTGTTTGCGTTTCCAAAGTTTAAAGATTTAGGTCTAAAAATGAGGATATTTAATCGGTACATAAACATAAGTAAAATAAAGCATGATTCTTTATCTATTCCTGAAAACCATATTTTATAGCATATCTGACCAATTCAGCAGTACTAGTAGATTCAGTTTTATCTCTCAAGTTTTTGAGATGGAAATCGATTGTTTTGATAGAAATGAAAAGCTGATTAGCCATTTCTTGTCGACTGTATTTGCCAATCAAATTCAAAATTTCTTTCTCTCTTGTTGAAAAACTATCTTTTTTAAGCCTTGGACTTTTTTTGACATTTGTTGGAGCTTGGATTTGTAGTTGTTTCAGTAAAGCCTTAGAAACATAATCAGGAAAATATTGACCGGCTTTCATCACAGTGACAATAGCTTCTTTTACAGTATTTGATTGCTCATCTTTTAATAAGTAGCCATTGGCTCCATTTTGCATTAAATAAGCCATGAGGGATTCATCAAAATGCATGCTTAGCATAATTACCTTGACAGTTGGATAACTTGCATTAACTGCTTTAAGTACTTCATAGCCATCCATCTCAGGCATGGTGTAGTCCAATAGTAAGACATCAGGTTGAACTTCCTTTAGTTGTTCAAGTAAATGAGGCCCACTAGTTGCCTCTAATAGTACATTTAATTCAGGAAAAGTATTGAGGACAAGTTTCATGCCCTCGCGAAACAAGTTTTGATCATCAATTAACCCCAATTGAATAACGCGCTCCATTATTGGTGGATTAGGTAAAGGGAAATATTAGCTACAATAAAATTAAAAGATAAGTGCTAACAAGCTAATATTGAAATTTTAGATTTAAAAATCTACAATGGAAGACTCAGATTGACTTCTACGCCATTTCCAGGAGCTGTTTCATACTGCATCTCGCCTTTAAGAAATGCGATACGACTTTCCATATTTAATAGACCGAAGCTTTTTTGATCTTTTTGTTGCAGGTAGGTGTTTTTGTCAAATCCTATTCCATCTTCTTTGTAATGAATTACCAATTGTCGATCACCAAATTGGAAATCTAACAGCACATTTTTGGCTTCTGAATACTTGAGTGTATTATTAATGAGTTCTTGTAGTATTCTGAAGAGTGCTTTTTCACGATCAGGATCAAAGCGTATTTCTTTGTTGGCATGAAAATTTACCGCCATTCCATTCAACTGTACGAGTTTAACCGTTAAATCTCTTGTTGCACTTACTATTCCTAAACGTTCCAGACTTTGTGGCAATAGATTGTGGGTGATGGTACGAACTTCTAAGATGTTTTCATTCAAAGCAGTTAATGATTTTTCCTTAAAAAGCAGAAACTGCTCTTCACCCAATTCTTGGTTGAGGTTGGATATATATATCTTGATGGTAGAAAGGAGGCCACCAATACCGTCGTGTAGCTCTATGGCCATTCTTTTTCTTTCCGCTTCCTGTGCCATGATACCTGCATTAAGCAGTTCCTTTTGATAAGAGGCTTCTATTTGTTGAGTTGCAATTTGTTGTTGGAGCAACCTACGTTGATAAACGATGAAGAAAACAACAATAAATGCGGTTAATAATATCATTCCTATAATACCAAATGCTAACTGAAAATTTAGACTGGCAATGTTTTCGGTCGTACCCATAATGCAATGGTATAAAAAAAATATAAAATTATTGAGAAGATAGAATGTAATCCAAAATAAGTAAACCAAAGATCATTATACGGATCGATCTTCCTGCTAAAAAGAAAAATAAAAAAACTGCTGGCATTGTAAAAGAGCACTCCAATACTGATCCAAAACATAGGATGACTTTCCAGACGAGAAATTTTCATTTCTCCTAGTGTTTTTGTGAAAAAACTTAATGCATAAAACATCAAAATAAAGGCACTTATGGATCGATTTAATTCATTTAAACTCATGAGTTTTTCAAAAAAAATACTATTGATGGCTGCAAATAAAGGGAATAGAACAATCATCGACCTAAAAATTAAGGTGGGTAGTACAGATTTAAAAATTAAAGTCAATAGAATGAAGTCGATTATTGTGTATATGTGAAGCAAAAACAAATTGGGCTTCTGTAAAATCACATTAACAAAATTGGCTCCTAAATTGATGAATACCACTACCAAAATTAAAATCGATAATAGTCTATGAACACCTAAAGGACTTTTAATCCTAAATAATGCTAAAATACCCAGCCCAACGACAATGTCAAAATCAGAATATCCTGGGCATTTCACCAAAAAGGTATTTAT
>JBCBCD010000560.1:0-5112 GCA_038530915.1 Bacteroidota bacterium | reverse complement strand
CATTTTGAAAGATTTAGGTTCTTTCCAAATGCATCCAACCTTGATAAAGTTTCTATTCCTTGTCAAAGCATCATTGATTGTATGTCTTGTCAATGGTCAATCCACATCCAAGCCAAACATCATTGTTTATTTGGCAGATGATATGGGCTATTTGGATGCTTCTGTTTACGGAGCGAAAGTTGTACAAACTCCGGTTTTAGAAAGGTTAAGCTTTGAAGGCATGACTTTTAAGAATGCCTTCGTGACTTCTCCGGCTTGTGCCCCCAGTAGAGCATCCCTTTTAACAGGCCTGATGCCTGCAAGGAATGGCGCTGAAACCAATCATTCCTTTCCAGCCAAAGACGTGCCTTATTTGATACAAAATTTCAAGAAGTCGGGTTATAAGGTCTTTGCTTTTGGGAAGGTTGCACATTACAAGGGCAATAAAAAATGTGGTTTTGATCATCACAATGATCAACAGATCAATCTTTATCAAAATATTAAAGCGTATTTTGATACTATAGCTATCACATCTCCTGTAGTTCTATTTATTGGAGATCGCAGGCCTCACGTAAGGTGGACAGAAGAGCTATTTTATGCTCCTGAACAGGTAGACTTACCTTCCTATTTTATTGATACCAAACCTACCAGAGAACATCGTTCGAGGTACTATACCGATATCACTGGCTTAGATAGTGAAATGGGACACGTTTTGCACTATTTAAATGGCAAGTTTGGAGAAAATACAATTACACTTTTTACTAGTGATCATGGAGCACAATGGCCATTTGGAAAATGGAATCTGTATGATGCAGGAATTAGGACCCCTTTAGTCATTAGATGGCCGGGTAAGATTGCACCCAATACAAGTACAGATGCTATGGTGAGTTGGATTGATATCCTGCCTACACTTCTGGATTTAGCAAATCTTGAAGCAGCTGATAGCTTGGATGGAAAGTCCTTTAAGTCCATCTTATTTGAAGAAGAAGATCAATTCAGAACAATTATTTATACTACCCATACCGGAGATGGAAAGTTTAACATTTATCCCATCAGGAGCATTAGAACTGATGAATACAAACTGATATACAATTTAGAACCCAATGCTTACCATAGTAATCATTCTGATATAAACCGAAAAGATGGTGCAGGAAAATATTGGGATTCCTGGAATGAGGAAGAAAGCAAAGATCCAAGGGCAGCCTATATTATCAGGAAATATTACCAAAGACCAGATTGGGAGTTTTACGATCTAAGAGTGGACCAAGAGGAGCAACAGAATTTAATAGATGAGCCGTCTTATCAGGAGGTAATTGCTGAACTGAAAACCCAACTTAAGCAATGGATGAAAGATCATAATGATGATGGTAAAACACACCTAAAACCTTATCCACTTTCAGGGAAAAGACCTGATCTCAGCTTTATTAAGAAATAGACCTTACTAATAATATGATTTTCAATTTATTCGAATCAAAGCTCCTTTTAAGGATTGTTTTATCTGTCTTTGCAGTAATTAGTCTAACATTTTGTAGCCAAACAAATGAACATTTTAATACACAACCCAACATTATTATTTTTTATGTAGACGATTTGGGGTATGGTGATGTTGGAGTATATGGAGCCAATGGCGTTGGTTTATAGCTTGTTAAACCGCCAATGAAACAATAGTTTATATTTTGAAACAATAGTGCAAGTCATGTCTTCCCTAAAAACAATACTGTTAATAATAAAAACAATACTTGATGCAAGTTGATTGCCATAGGCTCACCTTTGTAATGCATTCATACAGATGTACTACAAACCATTAAATTGATACACGATGCCAAAAAATGCAATCACTAATACAAGAGTACACGACAGAAAAAACTCAACAAAAAAAGCTACAGAAGGAAAGTCAAAATTGAATAGAACCGAAAAGCAAACTGCAGGAAGTAATGCAGCCAGACAATTTTCTTTACTATTAGATCTTCATGATTTACTAGAAGACCATTTGGATGATGAGAATTACACAATAGATCACTTGTGTAGGGATCTGGCAATCAGTAGATCCAATCTTCACAAACGACTTAAAGCACTGACCGGCTTGTCCACTTCTATTTATGTAAGAGGTTATAAGCTCATAAGGGCTCAGGAAATTTTAGAAGGAACAAATTTGAACATTACTCAAGTAGCTTATGAAATTGGCTTTGAAGATCCAACCTATTTTACTAGGGTTTTTTCAAAAACTTGTAAAATATCACCAAAAGCTTTTCGTAAGAAACTGGATTAAGAGTGTGTTTAAAATTTATTGCGCATTGAAAATCAATAATTTGTGGTTCTAGTGAAATATTTACGAAGGCATTTAGCAAGCTAATTAACTGAATAAATATAAGTACTCGAGCAACCCTAAATTATCTTTTTTGATGGACCCTTTTTTCGCTGTTCTTCGTTACAAAAAGCTTACAGAAACCTAGCTATGCGCGCTTTTTGCGCCTTGACCAGCTAAAAAATTCCCTCGATCAAAAAAAGCAATCTAATATTGCTCGAGTACTTAAAGCTAGGTTCATAAAGTATTGGTTTTCAAAAGTTAGAAATTTAAACCTACTCTAAGATCTATATACTTTCAAAGGATTGACATTAAATTCCTCTGTAAACTTCTTGGAAAAATAGCTAACGTTATTGAAGCCCACTTCAAATGCGACCTGAGTAACATTGAGATCTCCCCTTTGTAACAGTTCTTTCGCTCTATGTAATCGAACGGATCTGATGTAAATGGAAGTAGACTTATTGGTCAAGGCTTTGATTTTTAAATGCAGTTGAGAACGACTCATCCCTATGGCTCGGCATAATTCAGTAGGTCCAAAGTTAGCATTACTTAAATTCTCTTCTATTGTCTGCTGTAATTGAGTAATGAACTCATCCTCTCGGTTGAAGTTAGCTGATGTTGAGTTACTAGCAGGCTCAGGTAAAACTTTGATATTTTGATACCTTTGTTGTAATTGTTGTCTTAGAGTCAAGAGCTTTTCAAGTCGCACACTCAATTCTTTTTCATTGAAAGGTTTGGGTAGGTATGCGTCAGCTCCTCTTGCAAAGCCTTCTATTCTGGCTTCTACACTTGATTTTGCAGTAAGTAAAACGATGGGAATATGACTGGTCCTAGCATCTCCTTTGAGGATGTCACAAACTTCAAATCCGTCTTTTTCAGGCATCATAACATCACTAATAATAAGATCAGGTATGTGCTCGTAAGCCATTTCTATTCCTTCTTGTCCATCCTTAGCCATATATAATTGATAATCTGATTCCAGAAAAGAAGCCAGGTATTGCCTGAGGTCTTGGCTGTCTTCGATTATTAGTATAGATGACTTGGTTCTATCCTTTGCTGCATTAGCAGAAGTTCCATTCGATATGGATTCACTTGGAGTAGTCAAGCTGGGGCTAGATAATGGATGAATAGAGGCAAGATCTTGAAAATCCATATCTACAAGCCGGGCTTCATTTTTTACCGGCAATTGTACAACAAAAGTACTGCCCTTATCAAGCGCACTTTCAACGGATATACTACCACCCATCATGCTCACTAGTTCTTTGGTAAAAGAAAGGCCAATGCCGCTGCTGATGCTTTTTACAGCATAAGTTTGCTTTTTGTCTTCAACTCTGTAAAAGCGTTCAAAAATATTTGCTTGTTGCTCTTCAGAAATTCCTATGCCGGTATCCTTTACTTTGATAGAAAAGGCCTGGGTGTTAGGGCCCATTTTACTTTTGTACAAAATGAAGTATACATCTCCTACTCTTGGAGTATACTTGATAGCATTTGATATTAGGTTTGAAACGATACGCATGAGCTTATCCTGATCAAAATCCATTAATAACTTAGATTCTTCAGAAATAAAATGCAACTGCAATCCTTTTAATTCAGCCATTGCTTCGAAGGATGAGTTAAGATATCGGAGGTATTGCACCACATCACCTTGTATATAGTCTATCTTTAGTCTACCCAATTCGAGCTGCCTCAAATCTAAAATTTGATTGACCAGATTGATAAGACTACGACTATTTCGTTTGATCAGATCTTTTGCTTTTGGCGGTTGTACTATCTTATCTGCTATGCCATTAATAATGGTAAGTGGTGTTTTAAATTCATGCACCCGTTTGACGATCAAAAAAGATAAGTTCCTTCTTGGTAACGAATATTAAGTTGTCATTGGCATCCAAAAGAATTTTATCATGTATAACTTCTTTAAGCGGATCAATTGAACGTTGGGTAAGGTATTCGTTGAAGCTTATTATCTTTGGATTAATAGCTTTGGTATCCAGACAAAAAACACGATTAGCTCTTATAAAAAAAATAAACCCGTCATTCGTATATACATCTTTGGCTCTCAATGCGTTTGATAAAATGGTAGACTCATTAGGAATTAAAAAGTGATCAATTTCTTTAGTTTGAAGATGGACTCGATCTATTCCCCTCAAGGTTAGCGTCCACATGTACTCATTATCTGCATGTGCCACTCTTTCCAAAGGCAATGCCAAATTAAAACTATCCAGCTTGGCACGATAAGCAAAAGGAACGCCAAGGAACTGACCATCCGTTTCTTCAATTTTGAAAAGTCCTTGTGGTTCTGTTGTTATCCAAATTTGATTATGTTGATCTTCATAGATGCTGACAACATTGGCAGAGTAGGATTTACCGCTTTCATCCTGGAAAGGAATTCGCTTAAATCGGCCCGTTTCTTTATCCATCAGGTTGAGTCCTGTAAAACTACTTACCCAAAGTCTTTTTTTACTATCCTCAAGAATTGCAGATATATTGTTTCCACTCAAACTTTGTGGATCATTGACATCAAAGTAAAAACGCTTAAAATGGTAGCCATCATATCTATTGAGTCCTGTCTCTGTACCAATCCAGATGAAACCTTCACTATCTTGTTCTAAGCTATAAATTTCATCACTAGATAAGCCTTGCTTTTTATTGAGGTATTTAAAGCCAAATGAATCCTGGGCTGAAGCACTCAAATGAGTCAACAGCAATAAAACAATCATTAAATGAGATAGGCGTTGTATGTGCTTTCTCATAACTACAAATCTAAAGAAGCTACAAAGAAGTTGTCTAAAGTTTTCTCACCTACTTGCGCACAATGCATTATAAATCCT
>JBCBCD010000559.1:0-5113 GCA_038530915.1 Bacteroidota bacterium | reverse complement strand
TACCTCAGGAGAAGGTCCTATGAATACAATTCCTTCTTCACCACATCTTCTGGCAAAGTTGGCATTCTCAGAAAGGAAACCGTAACCCGGATGTATGGCATCCACTTCTTTGCTTTTGGCTATTCTTATGATCTCTTCAATATCCAGGTAGGGTTTTAAAGGTTCATCTTCAGGGCCAATTTGGTAGGCTTCATCAGCTTTGTAACGGTGTAATGAATACCTGTCTTCATAACTGTAAATCGCAACTGTACTGATCTTCAATTCGGAAGCTGCTCTAAGTACTCGGATCGCTATTTCGCCTCGATTGGCAACTAATAGTCTTTTGAATGGCTTTATAGTGTACATATATGGTAGATTGAAATAATTTACTTTTTGGTTTAGGTGTTTAGGAATATATGTCAGATTCATTTGACTTCATAGAAAAAAAACTGCATTTTAAAACTTACACAATCAGCTGATTATCAACGACTTTTTAATCTAATATTATTTGATTAAACTATCGTATAATCATGTTGTACTCTAAAAAGCTATCACTTTTTTTTGTAATTATTTCACCGCTATTCTTTTGTCCTCTTTTTGCTCAATTCAGACAATGTGAAACACAAGTACTCATTGTAGAATCAACTAATATCAAAACGGATTCTTCTGCCTATAGCAAAGCATACAAGAGTACACCTTATTTTATTCCTGTAGCTTTTCATGTTATTTACAATGACCCAGGCCAGAACATAAGTAATGACATGATATTGGATCAATTGAGGATTCTGAATAGCAGTTTTTCCAGTCTTGATCCTACTGTTATTCAAAAATGGCCACAAGCGACCACAGTTCCGATTCAATTTTGTTTGGCTAAAATACGGGCTGAATATGAAATTACTCCTGCAATTTTTAGAGTATATACTCCTAAGCGAATTTTTACTGATCGCCAACAGATGAAGTTTACCGTTCAAGGTGGATCAGATGCATTCTACCCAGAAAAAATATTAAACATTTGGATCTGTAATCTAGGTAATAATAGGATGGGGTTTGCACAAATGCCGGGTGGTCTTCCAAATATAGATGGTATAGTAATAAATTACAAATATGTAGGGAAAAATGAGAGAAGCACTCATCCTTTCAATTTAGGAAAAACCTGTGTGCATGAAGTTGGCCATTGGCTCGGATTGAAACACATTTGGGGAGATGGCCCCTGTTATGTTGACGATGGCATTGAGGATACTCCTATAGCCGGAAATCCAAATTATGGATGCCCTATAAGTGCTAATTCTTGTCAAAAAGAAGTTATGACACAAAATTATATGGACTATGTGCATGACGCCTGTATGTCGTTTTTCACAAAGGGACAAAGTGAGAAAATGATAACTACATTGGAGGATAACAACTTAAGGTCTTCGTTTGTCAATACCAGCAATTGTATCTTTCCATCAGATAGAGAAATGGATCTTCAATCAAGTCCTTTATCCTCTTTAATCCTCTCAAAAGGTGGAAGTATTAAGTTTTCTGAAGAGTTGATTGGAATGGAACTGCATCTGTTTAATTCAATTGGACAATTGGTTAATGAATTGAGCATTCAATCTCGTTTTCAAACTATGCCCCAACTGGCAAAAGGCATTTATTTCATTTTGCTTGTTGATGGAAAGAATGGATATAGGTACTATAATCGATTATTGGTCCCTTAAATTTTTATTCCAATAGGTATGCAATATCGCCTCTGGTGAAGGCCGTTTTCCTCACATTGTCAATAATATCTTCTGCGAGGCGAGATTTCTTTTCTTGCAGACGAAGTATCTTTTCTTCTATACTATCCTTAGTGATGAATTTGGTAGCAAATACATTCCTTGTCTGGCCTATTCTGTGTGCTCTTGCGATCGCTTGTTGTTCAGTAGAAGGGTTCCACCAAGGGTCGAGGATAAATACATAATCTGCTGCTACCAGGTTTAAACCGGTACCACCTGATTTGATAGATATTAGAAACGCTTTTACATCAGGATCATTTTCAAAACGCTTGATTTGTTGCTCTCTGGCCTTTTGAGTCATTTCTCCGGTCAAAATTGAAAATGGCTGTTTATTAGCTTCTAACTTTTTCTTGAAAAGATCTAAATATTGAACAAAAGAGCTGAAGAATAATACCTTATGGTTGCTTCTTTGAATGACATTCCATTGTTCCCAAATATCATTAAACTTCCCACTGTCTTTTTCATAACTATCATTGACCAAAAAAGGATGGTTGACAATCTGGCGAAGCTTGGTTAAAGAGCGCAATACCAGAATCCTGTATTTAGGGTTGTTGGCTTCGTAATTCTCCAATAAGTAATTTCTGGCAGCTGACTTTTCGCGTTCGTATAAACGCTTTTGTTCCTTCGTCATTTCTGAATAGAAAACTTTTGTCGACAAAGGAGGCAAGTCTTTTGCGACCTCTTCTTTTGTCCGACGCAAAACATATGGAGCAACCATTTTTCTTAGGCGGACCTTTTTTTCTTCATCCTGATATTTTTCAATTGCAGAAATGAACTCCCTTTTGAAGAAAGAAAAGCTACCCAACAAGTCTGGATTGATGAATTGCATTTGAGACCAAAGGTCAGAGAGTGAATTTTCTATAGGTGTTCCACTCAAAGAAACCTTATGAAGCGCCTGCAATCTATTGATTGCCTTAAAAATCTTACTCTCCCTATTTTTTATTTGCTGACTCTCATCTAAGACGATGTATTCATATTCTATCTCTTCCAAAATGTCCACATCTCTGAGTGCCGTCTGATAAGTAGTCAATACAACGTCGAAGCGGATTAAGATGCGTTTGTCTTTATGTCTTTTCGGACCAACATGTCGGTAGGTACTTAAGGAAGGAGCAAACTTTCGTATTTCCTGCTCCCAATTAAACACCAAAGAAGCCGGCAAAATAATGATGGTATTCAATGGTTTTAAAAAGTCTTCATCACCAGCAGAATGGAATAGATCCAATTGCATTTCTTGATCAATGGTCTCTTCAATTCTTGCTGCACGTTCTTTTTTGGCATGAAGTAAAACAGCTATTGTTTGTAGTGTTTTACCCAAACCCATATCATCTGCGAGGCATCCACCTAAATTGTTATGATACAATTGTGTTAGCCACTTAACTCCCTCTAATTGATAAGGACGTAAAGTAGCTTTCAATAAAGGAGATACTTTAAAAGGCAGGTCTTTGAGGTTTTCTGTGATTGGTGTCTCACTATCTATCCCTACCTCATTTAATAAAGTAAACTGATTTTTTTTAAGGCGAAGTGTATCAGATTGCTTTTGAGCAAACTTCATCAAAGCCCTGTATTTATTCATCCACTCTTCTGGAATTAAAAAATACGTTTCGTTTGGTAGCAAATAAAAGCGATTTCCTTCGCGAATATTTTTTGACAATTTTAAGAATGGGAAAGTGTATTCTCCTACTTTAACTTGTCCAAAAATGTCAAACCAATCATTATGTTGCTCGGTTTCCATTTTAAGACTGGGCTTTTCTAAGTATATTTTTCTTTGTTCAACAGTAGGTTCTATTACTTCAAAGCCCATCTCAATGAGTTTCCTCTGATTTAAAGCCAGCCATTCAAGCAATTGCCACTCTTGAAGAGTATCTTTTAAATAAAAATAATTGCCATCTCCCGCTATCAGGCCTAAATCATTAAGCTTATCCAAAAAAGACTGTTCTTTATCTAAATCCCTAATTACCTGAAGAATTTTCACTTCAGTTTCTCCAAATTCAAGACTGGTTCTTTTGGTTTTGCTATCGTTCCAAAAGAATTCTGTATTGTGATAGTGAAGGTAAAGCCCTATTCCCCATTGGTTGCTAAAGACATCTCTTATCACTTCAATTTTGGCACCTTTCAATTCATTGAAATGAATCAATTCAAAACCTTCTGCATCAATGTCCAGTTTAGAAGCAACTTTTAAAATAAATTTCTGAAAATAGGTTTTCACCTTATCATTGGGAATGTGAATGATATCCTTTTTTTGAAAAGGTTTGACCATATTCCCGTTGATGTGGTCAATTCTGTATAAGCGATAATCAACAAAAACCCATGCAGGGTAATTGGTGATGGGTACAACATCTTTAGAGCTGATGTCCCAGATTTCATCGTTTTCTGAGAGTTTCATTTGATAGGTAACTCCTGAATCCGTTTTCTTAAACGACAGTATAGGCATTAAGGCTACCTGCTCAGGCTTCATAATGAAATCCTTTACCAATACTTTTCGTTCTACATGCCAGCAAATGGGTAAATTGTATCTAACTACAGCAGAAAGTAGAACATCCAGCTTTCGGTGAACGTATTTTACGATCTGAGTTTTTATTTCCTTAACTTCCAGTAAGCGATCTATCGTTTTTTGTCGCTTTTTTGAAGGGTTGAATTTTTTTTCGAGTGCTTTTGGTTGTAGGCTTTCGATGATTTCAAAGAGTTGTAAACGAGTATCATCTAACTCAAGGTCAAAACTTCCGATCGTCTCATTGTTAGCACGTTGTTTGATGTGGGCTAATAAACCATCCACATCCTTACTGACAATATAAGCAGTAGGCAAGTAGAAAGCATCTTCAAAAAGCTGAAGATTATATACCACCTCAAATTGTTGTGTACTAATTGAGTGCGTCTTTATCATTGTTCTTTTTATGAGGGCGTCTCATCACTTGTTTTCTTCCACCGACAGTAAATTGATTTTAGCCATACAAATCGATCCTTTTTATTGCTAAAATCAACTCATACATTACAATATTGATAGGCGAAAAAACACAAGGGCTTTTTAGACAGCCTTACGTTAAAGAAAGCCGAATTGTAATTATACTAAAAAAATGACGGGCAGTAAAGAAGTCATTAAAAGATAGCGTCTTAAATCAAGCCTAAACACGGGTTTAAAATAGTAGAAACATTACAGTTTTTAAGGGATTGAGGCTGGTATATTATTGATGCATTAAAAAATGATTAATTTTTTCTACCAAAACCTCAGCATGTCTTTTTTTAGACTCCATAGACCAACCTGCAATATGAGGAGCTAAAATTACCTGGTCAGATTGTCTAAGATATTGAAAGGGGGTTGGTAAGTCATTAAGGTCTAAATTGACAAATGACATTTCTTCATATTCAATAACATCTAGGGC
>JBCBCD010000558.1:0-5115 GCA_038530915.1 Bacteroidota bacterium | reverse complement strand
AATTAAAATCGAGAATAACGGCCTTTGTAATGGTTGTTTCAATATAACCGTTTTGGTGTAGGGTGTAGAGGACCTCTATACCCTACACAAGGGACATTAGTTATGAGCAAAAATCAAGCTCAATTATCTAATTCTAATTTTATTATTGTAGCCTTTCATCAAAATCAAAGGACTGGAATCAGTAGCTCCCTTGGATTTTCCTTTGGCATATAATTCAGAATTGGCTTCCTTATAGATTTGGAATTCAAAGGCTTCTTCTTCCAGGTCTACTTTCCCATAACGAGCATCTATTTCTAATCTATATTTCAATTCATTATCGGAGTCGATCCTTAACTCTGCATACTTACCATCAAATTCAGCACCTTCGAAATTTGGACCCACTTTTCCAATGACAAAATTATCATCGTACGATTCTATTTCCAATTTGTTATGTAGCAAGTCGATCTCATAGTCTGTATATTTGGAATAGGTTTCAAGGCTTTTAGCAGATTCAATATCTACTACATCATCATAAGATTCTACAAAGTTTACTGCGCCTACTTCCCCTAAGTCATACTCTGTGTATTTGCTTTTTATCTTTAAGTTGCCAGTTTTGTTAATCTTGACTTCACTATCGTAGATGTCAAATTCACACTCGCCGGCAGATGCCAACCTTAATTGCGAGTATTTATCATCCAAAATGAAAATACCATTGATATTTTTCAATTCTATTTTGTCATCATAAGTCTTAGCTCTTAAGTCTTTTACATCTCCGAAGATCAATTCGCCATACTTTGATTCCAAACGTACATTCCCAAGTGTATTGAATTTTATGTCTGAGTCATATAGATCTAATTGGGCATCACCACCTACAGTACCCATGTTCCCTTTAGTGTATTTGCATTCAATAGCCAATGCTCCGGGTACTGATCCTACTTGCATCCTGCAACTGTAAAGTTTGAGTTCCAAATCTTTAGTAAGATTACTTTCGATAGAAACTTGTTTGTATTTGTGATCTACCTCTAATTTTTGAACTTTAGGTGTATAGACGATCATATCAATTTCTATACTTCTCACACCTTGTATTTTTGTACCATCTCTCAGTTTGATGGTACTCTTGCGATTGTTGACCATCATACTTTTAATTTCAGTAGCGGTGGTTAAAGTCAATCGGTCGCCAAATGTATCATCAGAAATACTTATAGCATTAAACATCTGATTGGCAGCTTCTTCTGATTTGGCTTCTATCTTAACCAGCATTTCATAGCTTACTTTGCCATCTTTGGAAGGGAGGACTTTTAGTGCTCCTCTTCTGTGCATGATTTCCAACTCCTGTTTGGCATCCAGGCTTTTCTTGTAGGTTTTGCTGTACTGTGCACTCAGACTTAGAGGCAGCAAAGCCAATAGCAATAAGTTACTGAAGAATTTCAAGTTCACGTTTTTCATAAAGTTGTCTTTTTTCAATTTCAAATGATAAGCGCTCCAGTATGCGCAATTTTCGTTCGTAATATTTTAGTAGTGTTTGTATTAATAATTCTTGCTCTTGATACTGACTCAGATCTTGCAGGTATTCCTGATGAATACTTTCCAACTCATGTAGTTCAGAAAAGATATCTTCATAAATGGCTTTATCAATGGCACCTATATTCAGCTTGTTTTCTTGTTCACTGATTAGCTTTCGGTACATTTGCTCTTCATCAGCCAGTTCTGGAAAATAACTAGCCAGCGTATTTTCATTCTTCATCACAGGGTCTTCACTAGGCTGATTACTGATCCAAATTCCAGCTCCAACTGCTAAAACCAATGTTGCTGCAATCGACCATAGTAGGTAGGTCTTTCTTATAGAAAAATTAGATTTGCTTTTATTGGGAATCTGATCCGATTCTTGTTGAATGGCTGCCCACATGCGGTCTCTCGGTACCCATTCCTGGCGATCAAATTCTGACCTTTTTGTTTGGATGTATTGCTCTAAGGAATCTTTGTTTTTCATATTCCAAAAGTTTATAGAAGCCCTAATCTTTGTGGGCGTTTCTTTAATTTTTTCTTTAATAATGCCTTCGCACGATGGTATTGGCTTTTACTTGTAGAGACTGTTATACCCAGTATATCGGCAATCTCCTGATGTCGATATCCTTCGAGTAAATAAAGAGAGAGGACAATCCTGCTTCCTTCCGGAAGCGTCTGAATGGCATCGTGTATCTTTTTAACATCCAAACTTTGATTCTCTTCGCTAGTCTCTTCAATTAAATCGTGATGTGAATCGGCCATGTAAACCATCTTTAGCGCATTCTTTTGCCTTCTAAGGTGATTTAGGCACAAGTTCACGGCTATTCTTTTAATCCATGCTCCCAAACTCGATTCCCCTTTGAAAGCATGAAGCTGTTGGAAGACCCGAATAAAACAATCTTGGGTGATGTCTTCGGCATCAGCTGCTTTGCCAGACATTCTTAGGGCAGTGTGAAAAACTGCGTCTACATACTTTTGATAGAGTATGCGTTGTGCCTTTTCATCTCGCCTAAGACATTGTTTGACTAGCTGTCGTTCGTCTTTTGTAAAATAGGTGCTCAATGGCTTGGTTTTTTGTAAGTAAAGAAACCAAGTTGTGGGAAAGGTTGGAAAGAGAGAGCAAAAAAATTTCATTCTTTTACCACAAGGCAAAAGAATGAAACTTTTTTAAACAAGTGATATTTGCGCTTTCAACACTTAGTGCGATGCATGATCGTACCATATTCTGCAAGATCATATGTCAAATGCATAATAGGTGTAAAAATAGAAATATCTACATTATTTATTGATCAACTTTTTCTACTTTGTTGTTGCTATATTCATAAATTAATCAAACGAACCTTATTCCTATATTTTAATAACTTTTAATTAATGAGTACGCTAGAAATTATTTTGGCCATAAGTTTATTCTTTGTTGGCTATGTGTTAAACATGTTTTACATCACGGTATTTTATCACCGTGGATTAGCGCACAAATCTATTGAAGTATCCGATCGCGTTAGAAAGTTTGTATTCCGCACAGGAATGTGGATTACAGGAATGGATCCAAAATCATGGGTTTGTATGCATCGTATGCACCACACTCATTCAGATACAGAACATGATCCTCATACTCCCGAGCATTGCGGGAATTTGTTTGATATGTTCAAGATCCAGTTGCAATCCTATCGTAAAATCTTAATAGGATTGCTTAAGGATAATCCTGAGTATACTAAAGTGGTTAAAGACATTGATTACGATGTACATTGGACTTCAAGAGTTCAATTGTGGTACCTTCCTTATGTATTTCAAGGGCTAATAGGTGTAGCCTTGTTGATTTTCTTCCATCCGGTAGTTGGAATCGCTTACGCTGTAGGTATCATGAGTCACCCGGTTCAAGGTGCCTTGGTCAATTACTTCGGTCACAAAACTGGTTATCGCAATTTCGAAACTACAGATAACTCTACTAATAACTGGTTGGTAGCTTTCATTACAATGGGGGAAGGCTATCAAAATAATCACCACCACCGCCCTGGTTCAGCTAAATTCAAAGTAAAATGGTATGAGGTGGATTTTGGTTATATGTTGGTTAGAGTAGCGAAGTTCTTAGGTATTATTAAGTCAGTAAGGACTAGTTAATATATGGTGATGTGTGATGTGGTGATATTATTATAAATCACATCACACATTGATAAATCATATCTTCAATATAACTTTCCGTACTATTGTTTATCTCCTTTCCTGTAGACTCCTTTATCAGGAGCATCTCTTCTTTTAAAAAAATAAAAAAAAATTCTTCAAAGTGTTACGCACTTACTGGACGTACGTCATAAGGGTGTATTTAAACGACATCTACTAATTTCATTTACCCTAAATTAACAAACTATGGCACGTCAGATTCCAAATGCACCAAGTAGAGGAATATGGATTTTAGGATCAATAGCAGGATTGTTAGGATTGGCATCCAGGTATGTAGACATCCCTGAGGTTTCAACCTATCAATTTGAATTACTAGCCGCAGGTTTCGTCCTGTTGTTGCTAGGAACAACATTTAGAAACATATGATTTTTTGCAGATAGCCCAAACGAAATGAGTTTTAGTGCTACTTACGAAAGTGAGTAGCATTTTTTTTGCCCTCCTATCAACACTGATTTCCTTTTTAAGAATTTATTCATTTAAATTGTTGTGTGTTGTGTGTTGTGTGTTGTGTGTTGTGTGTCAACCTATTTCAGGACAAGACACATATACGACTAAGGACTCACAACACAGAAAGCAAGACTTAAAACAAAATCAGAATTTATCTGAATCAAAAATTATTCAATATGGCAATAAGTAAGTCGGTTCTTATCACCGGAGCAAATAAAGGCATTGGTTTCCAAATAGCTGAAGATTTGGGAAAGATGGGCTTTTATATTTTCCTTGGTGCCAGAAATGAAAAGCGTGGGAATGATGCAATGCAGAAACTCATCGATAACGGCATTGAAGGTGAGTTTGTATTAATGGATGTTAGTAACCCTCAAACTATACAGACGGCATTTGAACAGGTATGTGAAAAGACAGGTCATCTGGATGTATTGATCAACAACGCAGGTATCCTTCTAGATGATTCTACTGCCTTTTTAAAGGTAAAACCAGAAGTTTCTCTTGAGACGATGAAAATAAATGCCTTAGGTCCACTTTGGGTAGTACAAACCTTTCGAAGCTTATTGAGAAATGGCAGTAGGGTCGTCATGATGTCAAGTGGAGCAGGTACTTTTTGTAGCGGGATAGGCACATGGGCTCCTGTGTATAGCATCTCTAAAACGGCCTTGAATGTAACTACTTTGCAATTGCATGCTGCTTTACAGTCTTCCGGAATATTAATCAATGCTATGTGTCCAGGCTGGGTTCGAACCGATATGGGCGGTGCCGGAGCAGGAAGGTCAGTCGAAAAAGGAGCTGAGACTGCAGTTTGGTTGGCCACTGAATCTCCCGCTTCTATTAATGGCAAATTCTTAAGAGACAAGAAGGAAATAGAATGGTAATGCATAGTTCAAACATGATTCATCCCAAATTTTCAAATAAATACCATTAGTCTAAGACAGCTACAAACTTAGCTTAGTAATGGTCAAAGAATAACTTATCGATTTGGATCTGTCATTTCAACTTTTA
>JBCBCD010000557.1:0-5126 GCA_038530915.1 Bacteroidota bacterium | reverse complement strand
CCGGAATGACTTTGGTCGCGCGATTACCAACGTGTTCTGATTTTTGGGTAGGGTAGGGGTGCCCATCTGCCCCATAGAAGTCTAAGCCTTTAATTTTTGCACTTTCTGTAATAACGGTATCATTCCTACAAGCTTCATCAAAGTGCACAATGGTTAATTCCGGCTTTTGCTTTTTAATTTCTAGATTGATGTCTGAAAAGAAGTCCACATAATCTTCTATGTATTTCACATAGCTGGAATCAGGATTGTTTTCTAAGGCCAATGGGGAAAAATCCTGCCATCCGATGTAAGTAGATTTGGGTTCATCCCATATGATGCCATCCAAATTGAAATCATTGATCATTTTTCCGACCATATCCATGAAAGAAGCTTTTACTTCCGGATGGTAGAAACTACTCAATATCCCATGAGAACCCCTGACAATGGGGGTGCCGTCTTTGCGCAAAGTAGCGGTATGTGGGTGATGATAGCCGAAAAGTGGTGGTTCTATAGGTTGACCAGCTGTAATACCTGCCATTCTGGAAGGAACAGAGAATACTTGCATGCCTCTTTGATGTGCTTCCTTAATGATGAACTTGATATTGGCCTCATTGTATTTGATATCGTTTTCCGTAATACCAATACAAACAATGTCTGTACCTAAACTTTTCATCTCATCTAAATCATGGCGAATGTTATCGGGAACTAAGGTGAAATAGCCGGCACCAAAATAATAAGCACCCAGGAGTCGATCTGACTTAGATGTTTCATCGGTTTTTTCTGTAGGGCTACTGCATCCTACCAGGAGGAAGACAAATAGGGATAGTGATAAATAGGACTTCATAGTTTTATTATTTACTAGCATAAGCTTTAGTTTTCAAATTGAATGCTTTGATCTGTATCATTATGAATATCAATACTCGTTTCCTGATCAGCTATTTGAAGACTATATGTCCCTCTGAATCCCGAAAAACGGACGAAACCTTCCTGATCGGTTTCCAACTGAATATTGGTTGTCCATTGATCTTTGATCAGTTGGTGTAGTACTTCATAAGGTTTGCGTGGATTACCTTCTTTGGTAAAAAGCTGTTCATTTCCCCAAAAAGTGAAATGATTGATATTGGGGTGAGCAAAAGCTAGGGTGTATATATTACCAATGTATTTGGCCATCTCTTCTTCTCTTTGCTTGGGTGAAAGGGATGCTGGAAAGTCTTTATCCTTTGACCAAAACTCAGTTATTTGTACCGGCAACTGGCTTTCCGCCAAGTGATCGATGCATTTTTGAAAGGCACCTAATGAGAATTTTCCTCCGATATGCGCCTGACAACCTACTGCATCCGGTAAGGCATTTCTTTTTCTCAAGGCATCAATTAATTGTAAATATCTGTTTCGCTGCTCAAGAGCGGAGATCTGTTTTACAAAAGTGTGTACTAAGCCATAATCATTTAAGGAATAAAGGGCGTTAGGATTGATTTCTTTTGCCCAGTTGAGCGCCATGGCAATATAGTCGGCAATATCTTCTATGGGATCAATGTGTGGCCATTCCCTCAAGGCAATATTTTTGAAGGCTGGTTCCCACAACATTTCGTTGCAAAGGTCCCACCGACTCACCTGTTCACCTACTGCTTCCATCAGGCTTTGAACATGTGATTTCAAAAAATCCAATTGTTGATCATAAGGATAGTTGAATACCCACTTAGGGATGGCTTTTTCTACGGTCCATACTAAGGGATGTCCTTTCACACGCATACCATTTTGAATGCCCCATTCTACTTCTTGTTTGAACAAATCATATATCCTTATGCCTTGATGTTTCTCAATGGGTTGGTGCCAGCGTTCATTCCAATAGCATTTTGCTGTTACGCAATTGAAAAGATCCGCAATATGTGTCGCTCGTTTCTTCGTCTTAGGATCGGCAAGCCCCGCATTGGTAGGGCCAAAAGCATAACCCCAATCCATTAAATGATTGGTTTGTACCAACTTAAGCTTTTGATGGCTTATAGGCTCTCCATTCTTAGTAACTAATTTTAAAACAACGGAAGATTTTCTAATGGTATCAATATTTGCGATAGCCTTACTGAGTACTTCTTCATCAGAAGGAAGGTTTTGTAGGTCGATAGGATTTACCTTTCTGTCATTGCGCCACTCCTCACCCAAAATGGTAGACAACCCTTTTTCGCTAAAAAAGGCATGAGCAGCATATCCGGCAGCAAAGGAAGTGCCTATAGTAGCAGCCTTATTGATAAATTTCCTTCTGTTCATTTCTGATTCATTGAGTTAAAGTTTCAGGTAAGTTTTTACATCCATTTTTCTCCAGTTCATCTTTGAGCTTGAGAAAAATGGCAGCTGTTCATCCCAATTGTGGAATACCTATACCTTCTCCCGTTTGCGAGTTGAACAATTCGTGTAATTCGCCGTCCAAAAGCATTAGTTTGTAAATTCTATTAGCAGCTTGCCAGTACTCTTCTTCGAATTCATATTTCTTCAATACTTCCAACATCATCCATGCCATCGGCATCCAGGTAGGCCCACGCCAGGTCAGTGAGTCGGGTTTTCCAGTTTTATGAGGCGTATAGATTGGTTCATTGATTTCCAGTAGAATGCTATTGTGGTCATAAAAAGCATACTTCATCTCTCCTTTGGAAAAGACTTGCTTAATGCCTATGATGCTTGATTCATTAGATATAATGGTATCCAGCACTTCAATCAGGTGAGTGAGTGCTCTGTTTTTATAATTGTAATGAAAATAGGCTCCCAGAAAACCGGGATATTTAGAAAATACCAATCCAATGTTGGAATACATTGGACTAAATGAGCGCTCTGCCCAATCAAAAACAATGCTACCACCCAATATTTCTTCTAAAAAGACGGCATTTTCAGTACCTACAGTTCCTTCTTGAGTGGTTTCTTGTTGAGGGTTACAAGAATGGAAGACGATCAAGATGAGTAGAAAGATATAAAGCCTGTAATATTTTGTTGTAAACATAGCCGCTCGATAATGCTTTTATTTTGCGTCAAAATACTACTAAGCCAAACACAGCAGGTTGAGACAATCCTCCTTAAGGTGTAAATTGGTTACATTTTATTGCAAGCAGTCTTTGATGTAATGAATGAGTGCCTCACTAGTGAGGTGACCACTCATTCATTCAACATCCTCTCACACTTCACAATTTGAATTAATTAACTGTAAAAGAAGCAGTTGCTCCTTTTGAAGCTCCAAGTGCTTCATTTACTTCTGATGGTGAAGAACCACCAATATAAACTTTAAACTCTCCTGCCTCAATCAACCTTTCTCCTTTTTCATTTACCATTTGCATCATCTCAGGTGTGATTTCAAACTCTACCATTTGTGTTTTGCCAGAAGGAATGTGTACCCTTTGAAATGCTTTCAACGCTTGTTGTGGTTGTGCAACAGATGCATCTACATCTGTCATATAAAGCTGTACTACTTCCTCTGCATCAAATTCGCCAGTGTTTTTAATGGATACGGTTGCTTTTAGTGTTTCACCATTTCTTATTTGATTTTGGCTGATTTTTAGGGCATTATATTCAAATGTGGTATAGGACAATCCAAACCCAAATGGGAAAAGAGGATCTTTTGTCAGGTATCGATACGTTCTGTCCTTAAGTGCATAGTCTTCATAAGGGGGAAGATCATCTACTGACTTAACAATAGTGACCGGTAATCTTCCTGAAGGAACAGCATCACCAAATAGTACATCTCCTATGGCATCTCCCCCACGTTCGCCAGGATACCAAACATATAAAATGGCATCAGCCATTTCGTAGACTTCAGGAATAGATATGGCACTTCCGCCTGTGATGACTACCACTAGTTTTTTAGCTTTTTCTCTAATAGTTTTTAGGAAGTCAATTTGATTCTGTGGTAAGCCAATTGCAACTCTATCCCCTTTATGTCTGGAAAGAATGGACTCTCCTTCTTCACCTTCTATGATTTGTGAAATCCCCAGGCAGGCAATGGTCACATCCACCTCTGCTGCTGTACCTGAAAACCAATCGATAGGATTGCGATTGGGTTCATCTAATAAAGCACCCTGACGATACTGAACGGAGGTATGAGGACTAACTTTTCCTACAATACCTTCCAAAATGGTGCTCAGGTTTTCGCTTAGACCATAGTAGTTGGCCAATAGTGCCTGAACGTGGGCAGCTGTAGGGCCGGTAACAAAAAGCTTGGGTATTTCTTTTGAGATGGGAAGCAGATTGTCTTCATTTTTAAGCAAAACAATAGATTTGGTAGCTGCTTCAAGTGCCAGTCGCTGGTGTTTGGGACTACGGATGACTTCAGGGCCAATCAAATCATAAGGATTATGTCCTTTGGGATCAAAAAGACCCAACCTAAAACGAGTAGGGAGCAATTCTCTAAGGTTGTTGTCTATTTCTTCTTCAGTTGTCAAGCCTTTGTTAATGGCATTTACGAGTTCTTCATAAGTATTCCCACAGTTAAGGTTACAGCCTGTATTTAGTGCCATTGCAGCAGCTTCAGGAGCGGTTTTTACAATATTGTGTCCATCGTAGAAGTCCCTAATTGCCCAGCAGTCAGATACATAATAACCTTTAAAACCCCATTGCTTTCTCAAGACATCTTGCATGAGATAGGGATGAGCACAGCAAACCTCTCCATTGGTACGATTATAGGCACCCATCACGCCTTCCACATTGGCTTCAGTCACCAAGGCTTCAAAAGCCGGCAAGTAAGTTTCCCATAGGTCTTTCATGCTAACTTGAGCATCAAATTCGTGCCTCAAACCTTCAGGGCCGTTGTGTACGGCATAATGCTTGGCCATACCAGCAGCTTTTAAATATTTAGGATGATAGCCTTGTAATCCTTTTACAAATGAGACTCCAATTCTGGAAGTTAAATATGGATCTTCACCATAAGTTTCCTGTCCTCGTCCCCAACGAGGATCACGAAAAATATTGACATTAGGTGTCCAAAAAGTGAGACCCATGTATTGTCCTCTCATACCTGCAGCAGAGAAGACATTGTATTTAGCTCTTGCTTCATCGCCTATGGCATCACCTACTCTATAAATAAGTGCAGTATCCCAGGTGGCTGCTAATCCGATGGCTTGTGGGAATACAGTAGCTCTACCTGCACGTGCAACTCCATGTAAGCATTCATT
>JBCBCD010000556.1:0-5130 GCA_038530915.1 Bacteroidota bacterium | reverse complement strand
TTGCCTCGATCAGCTCTAAAAATCTGATCGATCAAAAACACTACTTATTTGTGTCCAAGCACTTACTGTCATTTTGCGTTACATTTTCTCCTTCCTGTTTGTGTAATGCTAGAATTCTCTATTTTATAGGGATTATTGCTTTTATCTCGACTTAATATGAGCTGTTAAATTTTACCATACAATTTACAATCAGCGTTTGGATTGCCCTGGCTGATCACTTTTTAATCCTTTATCTACCATCTCATTGATTAAATCTTTTAACTTCTTTAAGGCTGAATATATAGCAAAAATGTCTTCTCTTGTGGCAACAAATTCATCTGATATACAGTACTTTCTATCCTTAACCGTCAAAAAGAACCAGTTTCTTCCCATTACAAATGCTCCATATACTGGATTTATAGTGCCATTCAATTCATCAGCTGTCATCATAGCTATCAATAATTGGCCATAAGGATCTCTATCCACTCCCTGCTCTTTTTTGTATTCATGCAGGCAAAAGTAAGGTGCTTTTGGTTCGTATTTTCCACTTGCAATCATAAAATCGACTTCACCTGAAAGTTCTACTTCATCTATTTTTCCACTCAATTTTCTATTTGCAAATGACTTGTAATTTGGATTATCATAATCCACCATATCCATCAAGAAACTTATAATCTAACTATTCTATCAACCTCTCCTCTTTCAACATCCTGATAAAAGACGATTTTCGAGAATAATTTGTTCTTATCTGATCTAGCAATAGCTCAAAATAGCTTCCCATATTAAAATAATCATTCATGGCTTTCAATTCCAATATTTTGGATAACGCCAACCTATACCCCTTGCTATTTCCCTGCTCAATACTCGCTGTTACTTCCTTTTCTATTCCTTCTCTATTTTGCCGGATTTTATCCATCCGCTCTAATGTTTCACGAGCCTTTCTTTTTTCCTCTTCCCTTAACTTTTTTTCTTTTATCTCCACAATCCTTTTTCCTATTTCTAACAATTTGATAAGATCAGATCCACTATTCCTAACTCGGCTTTTTCCTTGCAATTCTTTAATCAGTCGGATTTTAAGATGAGACTCTTCCCTTAGAATCATTTGTATATACTCAATCATTCGTTCCTTGGACATATTGGGTATTATGGCCTCATAATTATCCTTTTCCACTTCTTCAAAACCACTATACGCTCGCATTACTGCTAGCCAATCTTCATCTATTCCATAGAAATCTTTGACAGCATGACTGCTTGCACTTAAAGAAAGCAAGTTTGATGGTATCAGCTTCGAATCAATACTGTATTCATGATCAAACTCATTACTCCTATATAAATCTTCTAAAAATCGGAGCCACATCATAAATAAAGAACGATAATCACCTTCCATTATCTCCTGACGGATATTTAAGAAGTCATATCCATGATCACCTTCGTCAATCCAACCTAATCCATCTTCTTCACTATAATTGATATCAACAATGATATATTCACCTCTTCTTAAGACTCGGATCTCCTGCTCATAGTCAGAAAGAACTCTGATTCTATATTTTTTCAAAAAGTCATAATCGACTAATTCAAGCGGAAATTTCATCATCATCCTTTTTGTACCCCAATTGGAGATATAAAGCATGAAGTCAAAATAATCTACTAATACTTCCTCTTCATCATAACGAAAGTCACTGTAACTATATGTAAAAACTGCTTTTCGAGATGATAGCTGTACTCGACTCGACATCTTTCCCACAGCTGCCATAACTTCTGGATTTAATGGCCTATCTATTGCATGAAACTCATAATGTTGGTACTCGCTCATCTTCTATTTTTGAATATTCTCTGGGTTTTGTTATCTGTTTTTCTCTTACACAGGAATTCGGGCTTTGGCGCAATACGAGGTACAAACTAAGTTGGCTATAGTAATCTAATATCCATACAATTCATAGTAAGAATCTCGACCTAAATGAATTAAATAATCCTTAACAACCGATTCAATATCCGACTCTACCCCAATTGTTATCCAATCATCAACGGCCCCCTTATAACAGTATCTTTTTACCTCATATTCTCTATCTCCTTTGTTTTCATGAACTATTATTCTCATCCTCTCCTCAAATTTAATCCACATGGATCTGTAGTGATCAATCTGTGAACGACTATAAAAAGGCTTTACTAAGGATTCAAATTGTCGCTCATTCATCTCTTTATCAGCAGTATAGACAGATAATATTTTGCCATGTGTATCTATCCTAAAATCAGTCAACCCCTTATTATTGCGCAAACTTGATTTAATCAGGTTTATCTCTTTTAAATCGAATAAAGACTTCTTTTTCTTTCTGATAAAAAGAACATTCGAATCAAATTTCTCAAAAACTTCATATCCATTAGGAACTTCACTTAAACAAGTACCATCCTCTTTTTTTGTCATGTAGTAGGTCGTGTTCCCTCTCTTCGTCTTTTTAGACTTGACGAAATACGATTTCCCTTTTGAGTTTTCAATACTAATAGCCATCAGCATCTTTAATTTTGGTGCATTACATATTCGCAAACCAAATACGGTAATCTTCTAATGGCCGATAGGCCTTTAACTCTGAGTTCATCACTTCTAAATCACAAATAGGCCAAGTCACAGAACCATTATTTGATTTACCTATACCTAAAATACCATATCCCTCATCAATATCCTCCAAATCTAACAGTTTAATCTCAGTACCAAGTTTCAAACCTCCTCTCATCGTCTCCACTACCTTTACCATTACAGGGAACTCTACTCTTTCTATCAAGTATTCCATCCACTTACCATGCATAGAAAAATCGTCATTCACATCTGTACCAGAAAAATATGCTACATAATCTTTTGCCCGATCTTCAAACATTGATATCCAATATAGCTTGCTTTCAACTAATTTTTTTTCGTCCTCAGAACATTTTCTTTTTTCTGCTAATTCAAACAATTCTGATTCTAGAATAATTACTTCTATACTCAAACCGTCTTGATCCAGTTGCAACAGGTACTCAATCGGTAAATCAGCAATGGTCTTCAAGTCCAGTTTTACCTCAATAAAATTGTCATCTATTCCAGTGATTTGACCATACCAGTTATCCATCAAAATAGATTCATAATCAGGTTCTTTTTGGCCATCTATTACCTTCACATAATCTCCTACTTTAAACATATCCATCTGTTTTTCGCAAAGAAAGCATTCATATCTCTACTAGTTTTTACTCATTGTAGCCAATGAATTGTTTGACCAGATGAAATTAATTTTATTAATTTTGAATGTCAACATAATAGCATCCTTTTCCAAAAATCTTATCAACCGTAAATAGGTAGGCGTATCTATCAGATTGCCAGAAAGCTTCTTTTTCTAATTCCAATTTCTATCTTTCCAATCATCAATTCTCGTAACCGCTCCAAATTCATCAATTTTTCCGGCATTAATCAATATTTGGCAGCATGTTGAAGCAATTTCTCTTGTTGGTGTAGATTTTATAATTTCCTCTAACTTCTTTTCTTCTTCTTTGGTTAATTCTTCCGCATGCTCGTATGCATAATATATTTCCAATCCGTGAATTGCAAAAAATTGTAAATCTTTGTCTTTGTCTTCAATTTTTGATTTAAAGATTTCTTTTATCCCTTTAATCTCGTAGAACTGTTGTAGCTCATTCAACATTCTAATTGCCTGTTTAACTCGGTTTTTATACCTCTTTGATTTATCTTCTTTGCTCATGATAATTTCTTTTCCATATTTGAGCAGTTCTGAAGACATTTTTATTGCTTCTCTTTCTTCGTCTTGGAAATCCGATTTCAATTCTTCTAAAATATCTTCTGGTATTTCTTCATCTTTCATTCGTATGGAAAGTGGTAAGTCAACTAATATCCTTCTTCCTATTTCGTTTTCAATATAATTCGCCTTTCTGTTTTTGATTGAACTTAAATCTTGGTGAACTCCAATTATGCTTTTTACTTCCTTAGTATTCTCATATTCATAAGATTCTAACAAGTCAAATAATTCAACTAATTCCTTTTTCGATTATTTATATTCGAATTTGTTATCCCTGCAAATAGCTTTCATTCTTTCGCAGACAGCTATTAGTTTAACACTATTTTTTGACATATTTTTGGTGGTTTTTCAAAATAAATAAGCAGTTGGTCAAGCTTCACTCTTAGTTATTGGGTGCCAGCTTTCATCTTTTTATTATTCTTCTTTCATCTTCTTCCACATCTCATATCCTTTGATTTGTCTTTCTACCCATTTGTAATTAGCTTCATCCTTAAATTTAAACCATTTCTCTCTATAAGTTGATCCCTCTACTTCATATTTGAAATTTCGAAATGGTTTCCTCTGATTTAATGCCCATATCAATCTTTCTTTTAATCTTCTATCATTTACTAGCTCTATGAATTCTTCCATTATCATAAATGAATTTCTTGATGGCATTTTATCAACTTCATAATAGCTACCCCAATTTGATTCTAATTCTTCCTTATCTTCTTCCCAAAATTCCATGTTTACATAAGGATCGTCAAAATCTACCATTATTTTTATTTCATCTGTTTCCTGATTTATATAACATTTCATCCCCACTCCCAGTTGTTCTGCTATCTCCTTGATTTGATCTTTTGTAAATAACGATTTTTCTTCTTCTTCCCGTTCTATTTCAGTCGTTGGTTCCTCTATTCCATAATCATTTAATATTATTTTTATTTTACTTCCCAAATCTGTATCATATTCCTTGAATTCAATTTCTTTCCATTTTTCATTTTTTTCCAATGCCTTGGCTATAATTATCGATAAATTGATTTTTAAATTTTTCAAGACATCTGTCCAAAATCTTTTTCGGAAACTGTCTGTATTACATGGACCATCTTTTCCATCCTTAAATCTTCTCGGACTGATTACCAAAATCTCCTCATAGTCATAACCTAATTTGTTTGCCACCTCTCTTTTCAATTCTCTTTCTTCCCAATTATCAAACCAGTGCTCTCCATAATCATTGTCCATACAAAATAGTCTACCAATCCATACCACACTATTCCATTCTGTTATTCCTAACCTATCTGCAATGGATTTATATTCTTTACTTTCTACAAAGAAATCACCCATCTCTATATAGTCTAATATTTTGATATCTGGATACTTCTTATTCATAGTT
>JBCBCD010000555.1:0-5144 GCA_038530915.1 Bacteroidota bacterium | reverse complement strand
CATCTCTACCTTGATAGACATGGGACTCCTATGTCCTTACTTCTGAATATCCCAAACTTAAAGTCCTTAATATTATAAGTGTATAGCTCAATTTCCTGAATAATAGCACTAGCCCCAATGATAGCATCTGGAATAGTTAAACCATGACTAAGGTTGTATTCATCAATAAGATATATGGCGAGTTTAGATATTTGACTATTTACTTGAAGAATATCAAAATAGTTGATCCTTTTTTTCATTACTTGAAGCTCTTTCTTATTGCCCATACCTTGATACAACTCCATCACAGTAATACTAGAAAGTATGATGTTTTTATAGCCATGGTATCAAGAACGCTAAGCGTATCCTGATCCCCATTAAAAGCATAGATAAAGACGTTGGTATCACATAAAATCATAAAAGAAGATTAAAAACGCCTCCAGGCTTTTTGACGGATATCTTCAATGTTACGAGGATGGTCTGCCCATATTCCAAAAAGTAAAGTTGGATCAATTGACTTGTCTCCTTTTGTAATTTCAGCTTTGTCAGCAATTAAAGACTCAGGAAGGGCATCATCTTCTACTTGCACGCTTTCTTCTTTACTCAAAGCAAGGGCAATGGTAGAAATCAAAGTCAATTGTTCTGCTCTACTAAGCTTATTGACTTGTTCAAGCATGTATTTAAGAAGTGTACTCATTTTACAAGTATAACTGTTTTTTATACATGAAAACAAGCCTTGAAGGCAAAAAAGTTTCATCCTTAAATATCCCACTAACCTCCCATTTGTTTCTTTTCCCATTCTGTACTCGTCTAGCAAAACAAAAGCCTTATTTTTACAACAGACTAAAACACCAACCATTATGAGAAGCTTTCTCACTTTGTTAATAGCAATCTTAATCTATACCAATACTAATGGACAAGCAGTCAAGCCATTGCCTAATGCCCATGCTCACAATGATTACCGACACAAGCGGCCTTTGTTGGATGCTTTGGATAATGGATTCACGAGTATTGAAGTGGATATCCATTTGGTGGATGGTGAATTGTATGTCGCACATGATAAACCAGCGTCGAAGAATCCTAAAAAGACCTTGAGAGCAATGTATCTTGATCCTTTAGTAGACATTGTTTCTAAAAACAAGGGCAAAGTATATCCCGGCTATGACGGCGACTTCTATTTGATGATCGATTTTAAAACCAATGGGAGTGCTACTTATGCGGTCTTAAAAGAGCAATTAGAAACTTGCAAAGAAATGCTCACTTCTTATAATGGAGTTAAGAAGACCAAAAGAGCGGTAACGATATTTATCTCCGGAAGCCGTCCTTTTGATGAAGTATTGAAAGAAAGCAATAAACTGGTAGCGATTGATGGTCGTCCCACTGATTTAGGGAAAGGTTATTCTACTGCCTTTATGCCAGTGGTGAGTGATAGTTATAGAAATCACTTTGGATGGAAAGGCAGTGGAGAGATGACAGATGAAGAAAAAGATCATTTGGAAGAAATGGTGTACCTGACTCATCAGGAAGGGAAGAAACTGAGACTTTGGGCAAGTCCTGAAAATTTGGAAGTATGGAAAGTACTGAAAGCAGCCGGAGTAGATTTTATTAATACCGATGAGTTAACAGAATTGAAGGCATTTTTGTCCAACAACTAAGTACTCTATATAACTCCATGGTGAAAAAACAATATCATGCCCAAAGAAATAGAAAGAAAATTCTTATTAGAAAAACTTCCAGGTTGGATCAACGACTTTGATCAATTTTCTATCCAACAAGCTTACCTTACGGCTTCAAGTGAGGATAGAGAGATTAGAATCCGACAAAAAGGGAAGACTTATTGGCTGACTATAAAAAGTGCCGGAGGCTTAGAAAGAGAAGAGTACGAAACGGCTATAACTGAAACTCAGTTCAATGATCTTTGGCCGGCAAGAATCGGTATTGCTATTGTTAAAGATCGTTATATCGGCACTTTGGAAGGAGCGAAAGTGGAAATAGATGTCTATCAAAAGCCTTTGAATGGCTTGATGGTTGCAGAAGTAGAGTTTGAAAACATAACTATAGCTGAAGCTTTTGTACCTTTCGACTGGATGGGCAGGGAAGTGACACAGTTAAACTTTCTCAAAAACAAGAACCTGCTTTCTTTTGAATCTTACGAAGACTTAAAGCAGCATTTAAATGCAATCATTAATAGCTAGCGGCACAATTAGTCCGAATCCATATTTACTGGTTCCCAATATTTTTAGAACCTTTATTGAGCACAACTTTTATCAGAAAGTTTCAGATGCAGCGCAATTGGAAGAATTCAAACAAGATCCGGAGTTCTTTTCTGATCCACTGAGACATATTGCTTTGTATTCTGACCATGGTGTTGTGCATGTAAGAGATGTAGTCAATCAAACATTCAGAATAGTCAATTTGCTTAATGGTGTTTTGATCCCGCTAAGAGCAGATATTCAGTTGAGATTTTTAAGAGGTTACAGTCTGCAAATTGCTTACCTACACGATATTGGGATGGCCAATTTTTCTAACTTTGGTCGGTTTATGCATCCAGAGTATGCTGCACAATATGTCTTCCAATCTGATTTTGATGGAATATTGAATCTGTTATGGAAAGAAAATGCAGGCAATGTTCCCTGGTACTTATTGAATGTCTTTGGAGGCGGCAAAACCAAAAAGCTCAAGGTCATTTACCGAGAGTTGCTTGCCTTGTCTATGGCGCACAGCAAATCGAAAGTACCCATTGAACTACTGAACGATCCCACTGCATTACGTGCACATGTAATCAAAGTTTTGAGCACCCCCTTGGACAAATTGTATGTCCTTCAAAGAAGAAAAAAGCTAGAAAAGTCAGAGGCTAATGGATCAATAGATAAAATGTCCTTGCTAAAGGCTTGGAATGAACTGGCAGAATTTGAAGAAGGGAAAAAGGAGGATGCTGAGATGATGGATCCAGATCACTTTTGTAAGCGATACAAAGATTATGAAAAGGATGCTTTTCAGTGGCTCAATTTCAGCAATAAAAAAGAGCGCAAACTGGTCGTTCAAGTGTTGGATGCCCTTCGTTGCCTTAGGGCTGCTGATGCTTTGCGACAAAGAGGAACAGTTTTGAGAACATCTGCAGGCTATGAGATTTTTGTAGATCAAAACTCAGCTAATGCAGTCTATGCTTTAAGGAGTTCTTGTGATAAGGAATTGTACTTATTGCAAGGCAATAAGACCATCAATGCTGGGGAAGCCAATATCGCAAGTAGTGAATTTGACGCAGAAGGAAATTTGAGAATCTCCTTTCATAGAGGCAATTTCAGATCTGAACCGGTTACTCGCAAGGCCATTTATAATGTCGCTTTTGCCATCAACGATATACAGGCCGATAGTGTGCAGAGTTTTAATCGCAACCTTATGTTGGACAAGGGTTTATTTGATGAAGCACCCATTCAGCCATTTGAAAAGATTCAAATCAAGCTGGAAGCAGTTGATGATCATCCTGAATTTGATGAATTAGTTGCAGTAGAGCTTAAAAGGTTAAACCCTGATATAGCTGACCGTGTGGTCACTTTGGTATCTCTTCAGGGAGCTGACCTACAAGAAGTAGATCGTTATCTTTCAGCCAGACCCATACTGGAAGTTTATGGAGATCGAATTGACGATTTAATGGAATCTATTTCAAAGTCTGGTCTACCGAAGGAAGATATCCTTAACAACCCTCTAGCCTTCAATGAAGTTAAAATCATAAGTCTCCAGGCCGGAGAAGTTTTGATTAAAGAAGGTACGCATTCAGGTTTTGTTTATATCCCCTTGGAAGAAGGATTAAAAGTAAATCCAATGGGTGGATATGAAAGTAAAGCAGCACCAGCTTATGTTCCTATAGGCAATACCGGAGTGATCCGTGGCTCCATAAGAAATGCTACCGTTTCTGCCAGACAAAAAGTGGACTGTATAGTCATTCCAAAACAGATTTACCTCAAATGTTGGTACTTCCCCATCAGTTCACAAAACATAGAAAAAGTACTGCTCAAAAAGTAAAGATTTGTTAATCTAGGTTTGAGAAAAGGACGAATAGCTTTTGTCATATTTACAATGAATTTCCAGGCAACTCTATGACACTCCATGCGAATCCATGGTGAAAAGAACGCAACATGATCAAACAGTGGCTCTCAAAAACAAATAAAGTCGTATTCATCATCTACTCTATTGCAGCAGCTTTTGGCGCCTACTTCTGCATGTATGCCTTTAGGAAACCCTTTTCAGTGGCTACCTTTGAAGGCCTTTCCTTATGGGGAATGATCGACTTTAAAATTTTATTGGTTATCTCTCAGGTGATTGGATATATGCTCTCAAAGTTTATTGGTATTAAGGTCATCTCTGAGATGAAAAGATCTAAAAGAGCCTTGTATTTAATCGCTTTAATTGGCGCTGCCGAGTTGGCTTTATTGTTTTTTGGGCTGGTACCTTATCCCTATAATTTTATTTTCCTTTTTCTCAATGGTATCCCTTTAGGAATGATCTGGGGAATTGTCTATTCTTATTTGGAAGGGAGAGCTTCATCAGAGTTTTTAGGAGCGGGTTTAAGTGCGAGCTTTATCATCTCTTCCGGAGCTGTTAAGTCTATCGGGAAAGTGGTTTTAGATTGGGGCGTTTCTGAGTTTTGGATGCCTTTTATAACAGGTGCCTTTTTTATCCTTCCATTGTTGTTATTTGCTTATATGTTGGAGCAAATCCCTCCTCCATCTGAAGAAGATATCGCTTTGCGAACCAAAAGAGAGCCCATGAAAGGACCAGAGAGAAGGCGGTTCTTCATAAACTTCTCCTTTGGTTTAGTCAGTTTGGTAATCTTTTATATGGCCTTGACGGCATATAGAGATTTTAGAGATAATTTTGCCAGGGAGTTATGGGATGCGTTAGGCTATGGCGATACTCCTGAGATTTTCACCTTAGCAGAAATCCCCATTGCAGTTATTATTCTGATTGTTTTGGGCATGACCATGTTCATCAGAAATAATCGCAAAGCCTTTTTCGTCTATCACTATTTGATTCTGGCTAGTTTATTGCTCATCGGGATAACTACCTTTTTACTCCAACAGCAAGCTATTAATCCAGCTGTGTGGATGATTTCGGTTGGCCTGGGATTATATGTAAGCTATGTTCCGTTTGGATGTATTTTTTAT
>JBCBCD010000554.1:0-5149 GCA_038530915.1 Bacteroidota bacterium | reverse complement strand
GAGACATTGGAAATAACTCTATTAGTGCTTTTAATATTGAAACAGATTGGAAATACACTTTTATCAATACTAAATGGAGGCCCACTATAGGTTTAAAGTTAGATTGGTCCTCGGGAGACAGAGCGGTTAATGATGGGAAGATAAATAGCTTTAATCCGCTATTTGTTAATCCAGCTACTTACAGTTTAGCTGCTATTAATACCCCCGTTAACTTATTCAGTTTGCATCCTTCTTTGATCCTTTTTCCTAATAGAAATTTATTTGTGAACATAGAATATGCCTTTTTCTATCGATCTTCTTCTGTGGATGGATTTTATTCTCCTCCTCGTATACAAACGAGAATGGCTGATGGCATCTCCGAAAAATCACTTGGAAATGTTTTCGGCTTATTTATGAAATATACATTCAGCAAGTATTGCGCTATTGATGTACGAAGTTCTTATTTCACCGCAGGGTCATTTATTGAACAATCAGGTCCATCAGCACCCATTTTTCAAATAGCACCTACTCTAACATTCATCTTGTAAGCCAATTATCTATAAATAAACAATGAAAATTATGAACACCCTAAGGTTTTTTTCAACAATACTCTTACTTGTACTATTGATCACGAGCAGCTGTGATCAAACCGTTAATGATGCATCAGAATCTACTAGTGATGCAAGCAGTACTTCACTAGATAGCTATGCCATTGAAGGCGCTAACATTTTAGAATTTGGACCGGGAAACATTTTATTTGTTGGTGATAGTAAAAATGGAATCGTACATGCCATAGAAATCAACTCAACAGAGCTAAAAGATCCGGTGCCCTACAACATGAAAAGAATCGATCAACAACTTGCAGAAAAGCTTGAGATTCCAGCTTCAGAATTGATTATCAATGACATGAAAGTAAACCCATATAGCCAAGAAGCATACATTGCAGTAAAAAGAGGACATTTACCAGGTGCTCCTTCTTTCATTGCTGTGGTTAATCCAATGGGACAACTTGAACTATTAGACATAGCAAATACTACTAAGAGCTATGTTGAAATCAACAATAAAGTTAATCCCGATTATACATTCTGGAAAGACATTCCGGCTAGTAGCTTGAATATTACAGATATTGATTATCACCAAAATCACATTTATGTAGCCGGTTTGACCAATGGAGAATTTGCTTCTAATTTGAGAAAAATAGCCTACCCTTTTACAGAAGAACAAGCTAATGTAGGAAGCATAGAGATGTACCATACTGTACATACACAAATGGAAACCAGAGCGCCGATCAGAACCATGCTGTTTGAAGAACTTGATGGCGAAAGCACTTTAATTGCAAGTTATACTTGTACACCTTTGGTTACAATTCCTGCTTCAGAGATTGTAGAAGGAAGCGATATTAAAGCAAAAACCATTGCTGAATTGGGTTATGGCAATGCCCCTGTTGACATGGTTTCATTTATGGTGCAGGAGCAAGATGGTAGTTACGATAAGAAGTTATTGATTACACACAAACAGAGAGGAGGTAGCGTTATCTCCCTTAAAGAATTAGCAGCTGCAAACAAGCAAGAAGGCATGCAGGGTTTCACATTTGGTCCTGAAGGTAAAGTCAATATATTTCAGATATCTACCGCTAATGTTATCCACATTGATGATCAAAATCAAATGATGCTATTGACATTAAGAAGAAATATCGATGATGGTAGTCTGGAGTTGATTTCAAAACTTAAAGGTTCGTATTTCAGATTGAGCGATTTCATTTCGGAATACAACTTCCCTGATTATGAATACCCGGCTGAACAGGAAGGCACCAAACAATTCCACGATATGGTGAAGCCTTTAGAAGGCTACCCAGAATTGACTTCAGACAAAAAAGGAGATTAATTGAATAGTTAATCAGTAATGGAATTGAAGTATTCAACCTTATTTATCCTCCTACTCATTATAGCTTTCTCTTTTTCTTGTTCCTCAAAAGAGCAAGAAAAGGAGAAAGCTCCAGTTGTTACAGCTATTTACCCTTCTACAGATACGCTGCCTGAGAACTTATTGCGCATGTACATTCACTTTTCCCAGCCAATGAAGACCATCGGGAATTTAGAGCAGATTAAACTATTGGATGATAGTGGAAAAGAAGTTCAGGGCGCAATCTTCAATAATGTCTATGAATTATGGGATAATGAGCAACAACAGTTGACACTTATTTTTGACCCTTCCAGGGTGAAAACGGCTTTAAAAGTCAATGAAGAATTAGGCAGAGCTTTACAAGAAGGGAGACACTATCAATTAGTAATAGATAGCCTGAAAGATGTATATGGAATTCCATTAAGCGCTCCATTTAGAAAGTCTTTCTGGGTAGGGCCTGAAGATGTGATTCCCCCTGATCACATAACATGGGAAATAGCAACCCCACCTTTAAACACAAGGAGCCCACTAACCATCCACTTTCCAGATATGCTCGACCTGTTTTCCCTACAACAAAGGTTGATATTGACCCATCAAAATAATCAAGCCATTGATGGCAATATTGAAATAGGTCCTTATGAGAAAACATGGCAGCTGATTCCCGCGAGACCGTGGCAATCAGGAAATTATACACTCTATATACATACTCGATTAGAGGATCCAGCAGGCAATAATTTGAATGGCCTTTTTGATCATAAAAAGGGGGAATTAAAGTATGCCACTGAAGATGTAGTCCTTCAATTGCCCATACTGATTGAATGAGATAATAAAAAGTATTTCTTAACGGACAAGCCGAACGCCGTAAAACAAAGTAGGCACAATATCATCAAAACTATATGACATGACAACTTTATTCGAAAACTTCAAAAGCTCTTTGAAGCATTGGTACATTCCTTTGATTATTGGAATAGTATTTGTTTTAGTAGGCATCTATACTTTTACGATTCCTTTGGAGACTTATGTAACACTATCAATTCTTTTTAGTCTTTCATTTCTTTTCTCAGGTATTTCAGAACTATACTTTGCATATGCTAATCGAAATACGATCAAGGGTTGGGGATGGTATTTAGTAGGAGGAATAGTGACTGTAGCCATAGGATTGTTAATGATTAGTAATCCCGAAATATCAATGACTATTATTCCATTTTATTTGGGCTTCACTTTACTGTTTCGTGCTTTGCAGGGTTTGGGATTTGCCTTTGAATTGAGAAGGGTAAAAGAGGCAAAATGGGGTAACCTAGCCATTTCTAGTGGATTAGGTATACTGCTATCTATTTACTTACTTGCTCATCCAATGGTTGCTGGCTTGTCATTGGTGGTTTTAACGGCAATAACTTTTATGGTGATAGGTACAGTCTCCATATTTCTATCTCTTCAATTGAAAAAAATAAAAGATTTTCCAGAGAAAATAGACAAAGAAATCAAAGAAAAGATTGAAGCCTTGCAAAAAGAAATTGATGATAAGATGGATGAGGCGACGGCTAAACTATAAAACTTATTTACGGGTCGGTCTACAAAACGGCCGACCTTTCTATTTTTACAAATAAAAAATGACCACCAATACGAATACGATTGATTCTTTATCAAGAGCCACAAAGGTCTTATTGATCATTAACATAGCTTTTTTTGCATTGGCTTTTATATTTCCAGAGTTAAAAAGAAGTTTAGCACTTTACTATTTTGAAAGCCCTCTCTTCAAACCCCACCAACTGCTAACCCACTTTTTCATGCATTCAGGTTTTACTCACTTGCTGTTTAATATGTATGCACTGGTTATCTTTGGAAATGTGGTAGAAAAGAAAATGAATACCCAACCATTTTTATTTCTTTATTTTTTCTCAGCCTTGGGTGCTTTTCTCTTACACATGGCAGTAATTTGGTTTCAACTTTCTGATATTCCTGATAACATAATAACTCAAATGCAAACCGAGGGAGCTCAACTATTGTCTAATGGGAGAAATTATGTTGATGAATACCTGGGTGAAATTAATTTAAAGCTCAATACACCAAGTGTTGGTGCCTCAGGAGCGCTTATGGGTGTTTTAGCAGCTTTTGTATATTATTTTCCTAATACAAAGCTGAATCTCATCTTCATACCCATTCCCATTAAAGCAAAATATTTTGTACCCATTTATATGCTTATAGAATTGTTCCTGGGAGTAAGTAATTTTCAATGGAACAACATTGCCCACTTTGCACACATTGGTGGAGCTATTTTTGGTTGGATAGCAGTTCTACTAGTAAATCAAAGAAATAGAGGGAACCATAATTAATAAAGTTTTGTAGTTTATCATGCATTACTCAAAACCAATAATTATGATCAAAAAACTAATATTTCCATTGCTTATTCTAGGCTGTTTTTCTTGCCAAGAAACTACTCAACCAACAACTGAAGCAAACGATACTCCTCAAGAAGACACTCGTAAACTTCTGGAAGATAAACAGGAAAGTAACCTCGCCTTAATTAAACAATACTACGACTATTTCAATGCCCATGACTGGGAAAAAATGGCGGGCATGTACATCGAAAATGCTGATTTTAAGGATCCCTCTCTAGGTGAAGGCATCGTAAAACAATCCCGACAGGAAACGATGGAAAAATATGCTGAACTAAATGCTATTTTTGCAGATATACATGATGAAGTGATACAGACTTATCCTTCTGGGGAAAATCATGTCATCGTTGAATTTGTATCCACCGGTACAGCGCCTGATGGTTCAACTTTTAAATTGCCTATCTGTACCATTTTTACTATTGAAAATGGTAAAGTCACCAAAGATTTTACTTATTATGACAACTTTGAAGAATAGCTGAACTGCCTCCTAAAGGCTTCACTTACAGTAGGCAACTATCAATCTTTATTATGTTAGTCAATAGAAAAATAAAAGTAATCAACTTAATTAAATGGTCAGGCCACCACATACTCTGGTTGCTTGCATTTATGGGGGGGATTGCCACTCTTTATTACTTCGATATCGTTTCCATTCATATTCCATGGTTGCCTTTGTCAGTCATAGGTACAGCCGTAGCTTTTTATGTGGGTTTTAAAAACAACCAATCCTATGATAGAATGTGGGAAGCCCGCAAAATATGGGGTGGCATCGTCAATGACAGTCGCACTTGGGGAATGATGATAGATGGCTTTGTTTCCAATCAATTTACTCGAGAAAATTTAAGTGAAGGGGAAATTTATGAAATAAAGAAAAG
>JBCBCD010000553.1:0-5164 GCA_038530915.1 Bacteroidota bacterium | reverse complement strand
TCTTCTATCGTTTTATATAGTTCTTCCTTTGATAACTTCACACCTGAATACAGAATCTTTTCGATGGTTCTATCCTTAGCTAAAATTAGATGGAAAAGTATAGGCAAGCTAATGGTTCCATTGAGTAAATCTGCACAAATATCTTTTGTACATTTCCCCATACTGGCAAAATCCGTCAATACGAAATCTGTATTATCATTTACGATTTGAAGCATGCACCCATAGTGAATAGCAAAAGATTGAATAGCTGTTTTATCTATACTTTTTTGTTGTAGAGCAGCTTGCAAAGCAACGTTCTTAGAAATAAAATCTGCTAACTTTATAAACATCAAACCTGACGTTAAATAAATGCGTCTAAAGTATACATCTAGATATATCCTGCTCTTCTTAGATATTTTTTCTCCAAGAATCTGAATTTTAGATTCAATTTCCTGATAACCCATATAATTTTGATCGATAATTTGCTCTAAAGAACGTTTTGTCCTCGCTGTGTGCTTAATGTTATGAGGTGAGAAAATCTGATCTAACAACTTATTCACCTTCAATTCTTTTCCATCAAGAATGGCCCTACCATATTTTTGATAGGTTTCAAAATTGTTATATTCTTTATCAAGGAATTGTCCAAAATCTACTCCTGTAAACATTTCAATAACAAGTTTAGCCACATCATCCTGAATATCTTCATTAATATATCGGTAGATGTAGTTATAGATCCTCTCTTTGAGTAAACTCCCTTTTAAGAACTCTTCCAATTGCTTGTGCAAATCGGTAGTCTCGTCCTTGCGATCAAAAATCTTATTGTGTAGATACATACAGGAAATGACACTTTCTGCAATAAGTGGTAAGTGATTGTTAAAATCTCTATGGTAAGGAAACCCTTCTATTTCATGTTTACTAATTAGATAATTATAAGACCAATTGGTAAAGGAAGACCTGACAGAAGGTTTTACCAATTTTTTTCGTAAGAACTTAAGAGTCTGATTTTTGAGTTTTCTATTTAGAGCACTCGTATTGTCAGTTGTCCTTTTCTTTAGCTTTAAGAATTGATGTAAATAGTAGGTATTGAAAAGGTTGGTGAGCAATTCAAGCCAATCTCTTTTAGTAGTCTTGGCATGTTCAATAATGAAAGCTTGCAGTTCTTCTCTACTCAAGTTAAACGCTATCACATTTTTAGATAGTAATTTGTGGTTTTTATTCGCTGCACTTTTTCCAATTTTTCTAAAAATGGTATCGATTAACAACAAACGTTTCAGAATATTTTCAATCGTTTCAGTTGTCGTATTTTCAAAACAATAATCTGCCTCCTGGAAAACAGTAGCAAGTTGTTTCTGCATAAATGCTACATCAATTTTCCAAACGATTAACCTGAATTTTTCAATCTTTCTTAAGCAATTAAAGAATGAAAAGTCTTCAAATCCTTTTAGATCTTGCAAATTTTGTTTTGACACTAATTTCATACATTGTACTCTGCTTTTTTTTCTTAGTGTAGCTCTGATTATTTCTTCCTGAGGTACACAAAGGTGTTCGTAATTATTTGATTCCATGCTGATTATGATTTATGTTGTTTTCTTACCAGGTCGTCGTCTCAAGCATGTTTGGCATAGTTACACCTTAGAAATTTTCTTTCTGTGTAATATTCTTATTATTAGCGTCTTCTTATTTTCAATTATGCAATATCAAAAATCAATCCATCTTTTATAAGATACTATTTATCAGACCCTTACAAATAAACCGATACTTTATATTTATAATAACCTAAAGTCGAAAAGTCATTTTTCGGGAAAAATCAGATTTTTCATTACAAAACTCATTTTTTTCGGAAAAAATCAGAATAATCATCAATAAAACTCGCTCAGCTTAATTTTTTTATTTCTCAAAATTTTCTTCTTAAAAAATTTTTATTCCTGAAAGAATCCGAAAAAACTACTTTTTTCTGGAATTTTTCCGAAAAGAAAATTTCAATATCAGTTATAACAAAAACCCACTACGCAATAAAAAACTGAATATCAATTACTTATCTCTCGTGCCAATTTTGGAATGCTAATTGATTGTAGCATGATGAACTTGAAAATCAAAGTATACAGAAAATGAAAAAGTTAAATCAAAAAAACTCGAAGGCACAAAAGAGTGGAAACTCAAAAAGAGGACAGAAGAACAAGTCTTTCAAATACAATGGCCTGATATACAGTTATATGTCGTTTTTACAAGCAACATTTGTTCGTCAACATTATAACTGATTCCACAAACTAAACCCACAGTATTTATGAAAATATCCAAAATGAGCTGGTCCTTTCAAACAGGGCTATTTAACGGAACAAAAAACGGATTTCAGTAGGTGTTGGTGGGCCAATGAACAGAAGGTTAAAACCAATAAAAAATCACACTATGCTCAAACTGGTCCTTATTTATTAACGATAAAAACTAAATCATCATGAATCCAAATATTTTCTTAAGTTTTCTAGCAGGTGCATTCATTTTAGCAATTCTTTTTAGAATTACGTTCGGTGGTAACCACCCTAACAACAATAGAGAGACTTATATACAAACACCTAACAATGGTTTCACGTTTATTATACTACTTGTTATCATACTTTTGGTGTACCTATTCATGTATTCACCACAAGCTGAGCAATTCAATCAACAAGAACAAAACACAACACAAGAAAACACTACTCCAAAAGAAGAATTGAAATCCGATGGCTTTCAATATATTGACTATAAGAATGCCAAATCAGAAGATGATAGCTTTGATAGCTATGACAAATACGACTATTATGAGTTAAAACAAAGGCTTGAAGAGCTTCAAAACCTTAGCTCTAGAGATGAGTATAACTTGAACAATACTATAAATTATAAAGAAGATTATAGGAATGAAAATAGTCAACAAATTTACTTACAAGTGAATGCCTTTGGCTCATTAGAAAATGCTCAGACCAATGCAAGAAACATTTCTAACAAAATAAAGAGAGATGTAATCATTAGGGTAGAAGATAACTACAAGGTATTAATAGGTCCATTTAACACTCGAGAAGAAGCATTGAAATTCAACAACTTACATAGACTGAAAGGATTTATTAAAATAGATACACAATCAGAAGAGATTATTCCTGCTTTAAATACAACATAACTTTAAAAGAAAAATTTCCTGAGATTATTATTTGATTTTGGTTGACTCATTTTTAAGGAAGGCCACCTTGAGGTCTCGAGGTGGCTTCTATTAAGACAACAAGCATTATACATCAAATTAAAAAATTACATTATGACAAATACAGCAAGTTTTCCGATAGGATTATCCTCATTAACCATTTTACCACTTCAAATTGAAATTTACTGGTGTCATGGTGGGATAAATAACAAAACGCTTACATCTGACTTGGCGGATATTATTTACAGAACACTTAATAGGAATCCTTTGAATCCACTTGATAGAGCATTGGGAATTCCATGTTTGCTTTATCCGAAGTTACCAGATCATTTGCCGCAATTAATTGAAAAAAATAATAGCATAAGAATCTTGCTAATAGATAATGAGATGTTATTATCGGCTGAGTGGAAAATCTTTTTGGATAAATTAATTAAGGAAGATGGAATTGACAATTTAAACCTACTTCCAATCATTTTGACTAAACAAAATCATGCTATTCCTAGTGCTTTAAAACAAATTCAATATTTGGATTTAAGTACAGAGGGTCCAAGAGAACAAAAAATTAAGCTACTCATCAACCTACTAAACTGGATTTGTAAGCTTATTTTCTTTACAGGTTCAAAGCTTGAAGAAAAAGATTTATCTGAGCCTATTTTCAGATTGTTTTTGAGTCATGCAAAACATGATGGAGAAGAGTTTGCCATAGAATTAAAAGAAAAAATACTTCAGTATAACTTAGATTATTTCTTTGATGCCAATCATATCATCTGGGGATTTAAGTTTAAACAACAAATAGACAAAGCTATTGACAATGCCATCGTCATCGTCAATTACACAGATTCTTTTTCTGAAAGTGACTGGACTAATTTTGAACTAATAAAGGCAAAAAAGAAGATGAGGCCAATTCTAGTTATTAATAAACTAGAAAACGGTACACAAAGAGCTTCTCCTTACATAGGTAATCTACCTCATTTAAGATTGAAGCAACATGGGAGTGAAGAATTAATTTATGAAAACATCATTGTTTGTGCACTAATAGAAGCAATTAGGACACAATATCATAAAATTAATGTTCAACAATTTTCCAAAATTCTAAACCTCAACCTCAGCCCCATAATCATTACAGGTTATGCACCATCAACTGAATCATTAGCTAATATCCAAAAGGAACAGGGCACAAAAGAAGGCCAAATTACTTATTGTTATCCGGATCCTCCTATTGGGAACTTAGAGCTAAGCTGTTTAAATGAGTTGTTTTCCGACGCTTTCAACTTCGTGACACCCTCAACCATGTTGAATAAGATTTTAGAAATACAACAGCATCCTAATGATATTAACGTGAGCTTTTCTATTTCAGAAACTGACTTGGACGAATACAGCTTTATTGATAATTATTATTTGCAAGATTTAGCAGTGGAGCTTACTCGATATCTACTTTTATCGGATTGTCGTCTTATTTATTCAGGAGACTTAGATTATAAAAAAGAAGATGGGAACCATAGGTTTAATTTTGCGAAGTTATTGTATAAATTGATCGAGACTTACAAGCTGGATTATAGTCAATTGGGAAAGAAAGATTCTCCACTGTTAGATTGTTACCTGGCATTTCCTTACTCTCGACTGATTAAGAGCGAAATCAAAGAAGACTATTTAGGTCTAGTGAATTTCATACCTACTGAAAATACTGATATCAATCTTTCATCCACAATCAATGAAAGGGCACTACTTGGAAGCAACAGTTTTGAGGATAAATTACTCTTGTCAGACAGCCTCAGTTATACAAGAAGCATATTCATGGAGCAAACAGATGCCCATATTTCTTTTGGGGGGAAATGGAAAGGTTTCAAAGGAATAATGCCTGGCGTACTTGAAGAAATATTATTAGCACTTGAAAACAAAAAGCCTCTATTCTTAATCGGAGGTCTTGGTGGTGTCACTCAGTCAATTGTTGATATCATTCATGAGAGAGAAAACATACAATTTCAAGATTCTTTTTTCCAATCTGAAGACAAAGACTAG
>JBCBCD010000552.1:0-5170 GCA_038530915.1 Bacteroidota bacterium | reverse complement strand
CTAAGTCTTATTAATGGAACACTTGACTCTTTTTTGCATTCAAGTAGAAATGATGCTCAAACAATCATCGATATAGCCTTAGAATATACTGAATTTGGTTTCTATCAAAAAGCAATCGGGCTTCTAGAACTACATCACGAAAACCCACAGGCTGCTTGTCCGGTACCGAATCCAATGAGTGCTTCTTATATGACGTACATCCTTTTAGCTTGGCTTTACCATATGGATGGCCATACCGAAAAGAGTGAACAAATTTTAAGCACACAGACAACTAATGATTTTGATTATTTTTTCCCTTCCCGTTTGCAAGAGGTATTGATATTGGAGTGGCTGATAAGACTTCAACCAGATCACAGTTTAGCTGCCTATGGCTTAGGGAATTTTTACTTCAATGTGAAGCGACACCAAGATGCGATAGACATCTGGGGACAAGCAACCTTTTATCGTTGTGAATACGCTACTTTGTATAGAAACCTGGGAATCGCCTTCTGGAATGCCAATAACGATGGTGATATGGCCCGCAGCCATTTTGAACAGGCGGTCAAACTACGACCGAAAGATGCACGAATTCAATTTGAGTACGATCAATTGAGAAAAAAGTTAAATGATGATCCATTACTGCGTTTGGAAGCAGTAAAGACTCTTGGTGATCTGGTAATTCAAAGAGATGATTTCAGCGTAGAGCTGGCTGCATTGTACAATAGAACTGCGCAATATGAACAAGCGCTTAAATTGATCATCAATCGTAAGTTTCATCCTTGGGAAGGTGGAGAAGGACAAGTACTCAAGCAATATTCGTATGCATGTTTGAAACTAGGCCAACAGGCAATGGAAGCTAATGACCCAGCCACAGCACTATCCTACTTCAATAAATCATTGAACACACCGGATAATCTGGGCGAGAAATACCACCCCTTACAAGCAGTTGCTCATATCAACTACTGGAAGGGTAAGGCATATCGTGCACTACAACAGGAAGCAGCAGCCTTGGAGTACTTTACACAAAGTGCCACAGAGCAAGGGGATTTTATTGATATGGCTGTAAGTAATTTTTCGGAATTGACTTTCTACAAAGCACTTTCATTAAGAGAATTAGGGAACGAAACAGAGGCCTCAGCTTTACTCGAACAGATGAGAGATTTTGCCAACAAAAAGCTTAAGGCCAAAGCCAAGATCGATTATTTTGCTACCTCATTACCTTTATTGCTGGTTTTTGAAGATGATATCCAAAAGAAGAATCTGACCGAAGCTTATTATTTATTGGGGCTTGCTGAATTGGGTTTAGGAAATTATCAAAAGAGTGAAAAACACCTCAAAAGGGTACTCCAGCTCCATGTAATGCATATCGGAGCGGCGGATAGTCTCACTTTGGTAAGCAACTATAAAACTGAAACAAGTAAATAGCATGCTTCGTGATCTCTTTTCTTACAGTCTGTTCATCTGTTTGTTTTGCTGTTTTGGATGCAAACAAAATGAACTTGACCATAAACAACCTAATGTGCTTTTCATTTTAGCTGATGATTTTGGCATCAACGATATAAGCTTTAATGCTGCTCAGTTTTACGAAACGCCAAATATTGATCGACTTATGAAAGCCGGGACTGTTTTTACCAATGGCTATGCGGCAGCACCTGTTTGCAGTCCCTCTCGGGCCAGCATCATGACTGGAAAATCGGTCATTGCTCATGGCGTTACTGATTGGATTGGTGCTAAAGTAGGACAAGATTGGGGAAAGAATCACCCACACACTCGCTTAGCTCCGCCAGAATATGTGCATAGTCTGGATGCTAACGAACTAAGTATTGCGGAGCTGTTTCAAGAGAATGGGTATGCTACTTTTTTTGCTGGCAAATGGCATCTAGGTACCAAAGGATCATGGCCCACAGACCATGGTTTTCAGATCAATAAAGGGGGGTGGGATTCTGGTAATCCAAGAGGGGGCTACTTCTCGCCTTATAAGAACCCAAATTTAGAAGATGGACCTGATGGGGAAAACTTAAGTATGCGACTAGCCAATGAAACGGCAGGTTTTATTCGAGACCACCAAGAAACTCCTTTTTTTGCTTTCCTTTCTTTTTATGCTGTTCATGGGCCAATCCAAACTACAGAAGCCTATTGGAAGAAATACAGGGATAAAGCTGAAACGAATGGCATTGAAATGAGTGGCTTCGAAATGGAAAGGCGTTTACCCATTCGCAAGCTACAAGATAATCCGGTTTATGCTGGTCTTGTGCAGCAAATGGACGATGCGATTGGGCGTGTATTGGATGAATTGGATCGCTTTAATCTATTTGACAATACAATTATAGTTTTTACCTCAGACAATGGAGGAGTAGCTTCTGGAGATGCCTTTTCTACGAGCAATTTACCCTTTAGAGGAGGTAAGGGCTATCAATGGGAAGGAGGAATAAGAGTTCCTTATGTCATTAAGATAAATCAGGAGGTAACTCCTGTTAAGGAGGCTTCTTATCCTGTTTCGGGGCAAGACTTTCTGCCCACATTGGCAGAATTGTGTGATATATTACTACCCACCAATTTAGTTATCGACGGGATCAGTTTGGCACCACTATGGAATTCGGAAATTCTAAAAGAGAGGACTTTGTTTTGGCACTATCCACACTATGGTAATCAAGGTGGTGATCCGGCTTCTATTGTAAGGAAAGGAGACATGAAACTGGTTTATTATTGGGAAACTCAAACTACTGAACTTTACAATTTAGAGGTAGATTTGGGTGAAAAAAACGACCTGTCCACTGAATTGCCAAAAATAAATGCAGAATTGAAAAACCTTTTGCTCAAACATCTGAAAGGCATGCAGGCTCAATTTCCGGAAGAAAATCAATTCTTTGATACACTAAAAAGAGCAGAGTATCAAACTTATGTCAATCAACAATTGCTACCCAATCTGGAAGAACAACGTCAAAAGATGCTGGATCCAGACTATCAACCTAATACAGATTGGTGGGGTAGTCAACCTATTCAAAACAACCAATAATTCGATATGAATCAACTAGCTGTAAAAAATTGGTACTTCTTATTCCTATTTGCATTGCTATTATCCGCTTGTAAAACTGAAGAAGCGATTCATTCTGCTGAAATCAATTTGGCAGGTAGTTGGGTAGTAGTAGTGGATTCATTGCAAGAGGGGGAAAATGCAGCATGGTATGAGAGCAGTATTGGTGGCCAAGCTATCCAGCTTCCATCTACACTCGATCAAGCGAATATGGGGGAGCTTAATGATTTAAAGCCAGCTCTAAATAATTACGTACTTTCTCATCTCGCAAGAAAAAGAGAATACATTGGTCAAGCATGGTATCAAAAAGAAATAGAAGTACCAAAAAACTGGGAAGAAGGTAAATATTTTTTGGAATTAGAGCGCATTTTGTGGGAATCCACAGTGTGGGTAAATGGTACTTTGGCTGGGAAAGAAAATAGTTTGGTTACGCCTCATCGTTTTGATCTCAGTCAACTACTAAAACCCGGAAAGAATACCATCACCATTCGAGTTGATAATTCTAACTTGTTTCCTTATATCAATGTGACAAGTGATAAATATCCAGGAAAGACTTCCGGTGAAATGGGACATGCTTATACCAATCACACCCAAATCAAATGGAATGGAATTTTGGGAGGCATTCGATTGGAAAAAACAGGGGTTGATGCTCCACACAGTTTACGTATAGATGCTGATTGGAAAGGGCAAAATGTTGATTTTCAATTTGTCTCGCAAGCAATGGATCAAGAGGAAGTAACTTACGAAATTAGCTTGGGAAATGAAGTAATTCAAGAAGGCAAGACCAAGCTTAGCAGAAAGGATAATAGTTACAGGGCATCGGTGGTTTTAACTGAAAAAGCATTGCCCTGGGATGAATTTAACCCCAACCTTTATCAATTGAAGCTTATTACTACAACAGGAAGTGTATTGAACAGTACCTTTGGTTTCCGCAGTTTAAATGCTAATGGAAAAAAACTCACATTAAACGACAATAGGATTTATTTGCGAGGTACTTTGGAGTGTGCCATTTTCCCTTTGGATGGTAGCCCTTATCTGGATAAGGCATCCTGGAAAAAAATGATCAAACAAGCTAAGGCTTATGGCTTGAATCATTTGCGTTTCCATTCATGGTGTCCACCTAAGGCGGCATTCGAAGCAGCAGATGAATTGGGTTTTTATCTACAAGCTGAATTGCCTCATTGGAGCTTAGAAGTAGGCAAAGATGCCGCAGCAAATGAATATTTACAAAAAGAAGCTTCTAGAATCTTAGCGGCCTATGGTAATCACCCTTCTTTTGTACTTATGTCTATGGGAAATGAACTCGAAGGTGACTTCTCTTTTCTTAACGGATTGGTTGAAAGACTGAAAAGTGAAGATGATCGAAGATTATATAGTACTACTACGTTTTCATTTCAGGAAGGAGCTGGTGCTGTACCTCAATCAGAAGATGAATTCTTTGTTACTCAATGGACCAATGAAGGTTGGATCAGAGGGCAGGGAATTTTTAATGCAGTGGCACCTCATTTCAATAAAGACTACCGCAATGAAATGGATCATATCGAAATGCCTGTTATTTCTCATGAAATAGGTCAATATTCAGTATATCCGGATTTGCGAGAAATAGATAATTACACAGGTACTTTAACACCGCTCAATTTTATAGCTGTCAAAGAAGATCTTGAAGCTAAAGGCTTATTGCCCTTAGCTAGCGATTTTACGCGCTCATCTGGCACGCTGGCAGCAATCCTCTATAAAGAAGAAATTGAAAGGGCTCTTAAAACACCCGAGTTTGATGGCTTTCAATTGTTACAATTACAAGATTTTCCCGGACAAGGTACTGCTCTGGTAGGATTATTGAATGCTTTTTGGGAATCAAAAGGAGTCATAGATAGCACATCTTTTAAACAATTTTGTAGTCCGGTAACTCCACTTTTAAGGTTTGAAAAAGCAGTTTATAAATCTGGAGAAGATTTTACAGCAGAGATACAAGTTGCCAATTTTTGGAAGGATATAGAAACTAGTGATTTACGTTGGGCAATCAAGCAAGAGGATAGAATCCTTCATTTAGGAGATATTAAAGGGAAAAAACTAAGTTTAGGAAATGAAAACTTCCTGGGAGAGATCAAAGTAAAATTACAGGTAGATCAGGCAACTTGTATCTCTGCTGTAAAATCT
>JBCBCD010000551.1:0-5176 GCA_038530915.1 Bacteroidota bacterium | reverse complement strand
GTGTGCCGATAGGTACACTATATATTGCGTACCTATCGGCACGCTTATGAGATCGCCTACCTACAGGCTAACCATATTTTGCCCTTACAGGGCTGCAATATTTGATCATCATACATTTTGCTACTATACCTTTTGAGCAAAGTGACAAAGTAGTATTATATTCCATTAATTAAATACACTCTTGAAATAAGCTTCCCAACAACTTTTCTGCTTAAAATATTGAAAAGCTCAGACCTGCATTAATGGCAGAAAACCTTTTTATTTTGATGTATAAATTCTTATTCACAGAATAAAACATCAAACCGATAGAAGTGGCCAATAACAAAGTTATCATTGAAGAGTAAGTTCACTTTTTCAGCCCTCAGGATTTATTTACTGCGGTATGTATGGCTTATTAATTGTACAGAATAGAGAGAAAAATCAACAGGTTTTCTTGTACGTATTTGTCAGCAACTTATCATAGTTTATTAAATAGTGCTCTTTGCTAGTCTAAGATGCAGCGTTTTGTCTTTCCCCTACATAACCTAAATGAACAGTCGATCGACCCATTCAATTAACATTTCAAATTTAACTGACAATTAAAATGAGAAAAATATTTCTGGGTATAATAGCCATAACATTACTGACTTTTTCCTGTCGAAAAAATGAGGATACAAACATAACAACTGTGTCCTTACCTGAGCCAGCAGAGCTGGTTAATACTGAAATACAAGGTACTGTAATTACAGGTGCAGGTGAAGCTATAACAAATGCTAAGGTAGAGTTTTTTCAAGCAGAGCGTAAAGTTGCAGAAATAAATACCAATACTGCAGGTAATTATGATTTAACAGCACCATTAAAAGCTAACCAGCCACTGATACTACGTGCCAGCAAAGAAGGGTTTATGTCTTCGACCGCTAAGTTTACTAATTCAGCCGCAAATACCACTAACTTAGAAACTCGCATGATGTCAAGCGATATGGCACGCTCAGGGAGTGAGCCCTTAGAAGCTACCGAAGATCTAATTGTACTCAGCGGAAAATTAATAGATAATACCTCCCTACCCTTAAGTACAATATGGGTTGTTGTGGTAACTGAAGATGGAAAAACAAGCTATGGCATTTCAGATGAAGCAGGTGAATTTAGTGTTACCACCTTAGCAAACGTGCCCCTACAATTGATCATAATTAATCGGTTTTGCAGAGAAATTAACCTGGATGAACCCATTGGTAGCTTCGATACAGACCAACAATTGGGGGATTTCCAATTGGCTGTTTCCTCACTACAAACCTTTGAAGTAAGTGGCCAAGTAGTGGACTGCGATGGTAATCCACTTTCCGAAGCATCTGTTCAAGCAATAATTGGTGCATCGAGAGGCTCCGGCAGAACTGACGAAAATGGTTTTTACAAATTAGCTGTTCAGTCTTGTAGTGAAGAAGCTTTAAATCAAGTTGAAATTTCAGCATGGGATTCAGCCTTTACTGCAAGTACTTCAATACAGTTAGGTTTAAGTGGTAATATAGTAGAAGCCCCTACTATTGAATTATGCCCCAATACAGAAGAAAATATTGAAAGTAGTATTGTATTGACAATCGGTGATACAACTGTGGAGTTGAGTGCAACGCATAATTTCCAGGCCAATCAGATTTTTCCTTTGAACAACAGTCAAGGCTTGACAATAATTTTTGCACGAGATGCAAGTGGTGAACTGGCCATTGATAGATTGGTCATCCAATACGAACGCTTAACCATCACTAGTGGCCCCGGACTCAACAATGGGACTGCTGTAACATTGGATTTGACAACTTATACAGATGACGCTGTCGACGGTTCTTTCACGGGGGAAGGTATCGAAAGAGTAACCGGAGAAGTAGTCCCCATCAGCGGTACCTTTAGCATCCGCAAATAGGAGTATGTTTAAATTTTAAGATATAATGATATGACATTAAAAAGGCTGATAGAGGGTTGTCAAAAGCAAGACCGCAACTGCCAAAAAGAATTATACTTGCGTTATTGTAAGTTGGCAATCAATATCAGCCTTCGTTATGCGAGAGATGAACATGAAGCCAAGGATATTGTCCACAATGCTTTCATTAAAATTCTCACAAAAATTGAAACTTTTGATTTCGAGCGAGGCCAGTTTGAAGGTTGGATTAGAACAATAGTCATCAATGAAGCACTTCAGCTTTTCAGATCGAAAAAGGAAATTTACTCAAGCAATCAAAACAGCAGTAAACTCGATAAGGAAATTGATCCAATCATACTTGACCAACTTAATACTGAAGATATCTTCCAACTCATACACACATTACCAGATGGTTATCGAATAGTTTTTATCCTATCCGTTGTCGAAGGATACAAACACAAAGAAATTGCTCAAAAATTAGGCATTACCGAAAGTGCCTCTCGCTCACAATTGGCCAGAGCTAAAAGGATGCTCAGGCAACTTATTAATGAACAAAACACGTTAGCCAATGCGAAAAAGAATGTCGGATAATTGGGAGCAACATATTAAATCCACGCTGCTCAACAACGTCCCTAATTGGGATGAGGAAGCCCTTTGGCAGGAAATAGAAAGCGATTTACCAAAGCGAAAAAAAAGAATTCTTGGATATTGGTGGTTTGGAATACTTATCATAGCTGTAGTAGGTGATACAATCATTTCTTTTGATCGCTCACTATTAGTAAGTACTATTACCTCTCAACAAAGCTTAGGCCACAAAGAAGTAACCGTTTTTCAAAATAAGCATGTTTTTAACTCTCTTACTAGTACCCATAATCCATCAGCGTTAGTCTCTTCAAAATCTAATAATCAACACATTAGAACTGTCCCTGCTTATTCTACTCCTATTCAATTAGAAGAAAATCAAGCCATACGTCAACCTAAACCTATATCAAAAACTTTAGAACCTTTATCTACAATCAAATTACCACTAAATGGTCCTAAACCTCTCTCCTCATATTTGCAAAATGACTTGTCACTACCAACATTGACAAGTCCAATTAAAGAAGTATCACACGCTCCTATAAATGTATTATCACCAATTGATCCTTTTCATCTCCCAAAAGGCAAAATTACATTAGAAACCTACACTACAGTAAGTTATCCTTGGCGTTCATTCCATCCAAAAGAAGCAATAGATCAGAATTATTTAGCTGAAAAGACAAAGCTTGAAACGCCACTTGAAGGCTTGAGTATGGGAATCCTGCTAGGAATTCCATTGAAAAAAAACTGGACTTTGAAAATAGGTCTTGAACGACAACAAATTACAGAGCGACTCAACTATTCTTCAGTCAATATTGCTCCTCTTAGTGTTGAAAGTGATTCTGCTTACTTTTATTTTAACACAGCCAATGAGAAAATATATGTTCCCGGAATCTTAGAAGGAAACGTTCAAAATACAAGAAGTATAATCAATTATAATACTTACAAGCTTTACAATGCACCTATTCTCTTAGGTTATGAGCATCATCAAAAAAGATTGAATTGGTTTTTCAACGCAGGGATTAGTATCAATTTATCCCAAGAATTCCGTGGTAAACTCTTAAACCAGAATGGAGAACTAATCAATACCAACGAGATCAATGAAACAGGCTACTTTAAATCTACAGTTGGTCTAAGTTTCTTAGCAGATTTTGGTTTATCCTATCATTTTAAGCAAAACCTAAAATTCACTTTGGCAATGAATCATCAGTATTACAATAGTTCATTTACAAATGTTGATAAAACAGGGTACAGACAGCGTTATTCCCTTAGTGGGCTAAGATTGGGAGTCCAATACATTTTAGATTAAGCAAATTCCTAATACCTCTTGAAGTTGGTTGTCAAGATCGTCAAAAGCGTTCTCACTTTTAGACGATCTTTTTTCTTCCAGATAAAATACATACTTAAATCAACAATATAAAAGAGGAATATCCAGAACATTTTTTTGAAGATTGATTTCATGTTATGAAGTTGTTTAAGAATTCCTGATGATTTGCTTGGCAACTCATTGAGGAGTTTTTAAACAACTTTTTTATTAAAAGAAGGAAAGTAAGTGGTTGGATAAAATAAGGAAAGACATTGCTTTACGCTCATTGATTTAGAGTGGGCATCCAATTTAGTCTTGAAGCTTGTAGTTACTTGATATCTGCCTCAAAAACACTTACCTTATTGCACAAAATTATAAAGTGATGAAAGGATCTACTCAACCTATTCCAGAACACCTGATCTACGAAATGGTAGATGGTGTACCCATTTATTATAAGGGGTATAAGGAATATTTGCGTGAAGGAAAGAAAAATGAGGCGGTTATGGGAAGTAGTGTGTTGCAGTCAGCTATCATTATGGAATTAGCATTCCTTTTGAAGGCTTATTTTGGTAAAAAAAATCATATCCTTATCAATGACCTTGGGCTAAAGTTTAAGAAAAATTCATGGCGAGCCGCGGACCTTGCCATTGTAGAAAAGGATCGCCTAGGTTCTAAAGTAATGGAAGATAAATACCTGGATATTCCACCAAAATTTGTTATTGAAATAGATACCAAAGCAGACCTGGAAAGCATAAATGATACTTTTGGATATTACCACAAAAAAACCAATGAACTATTAGACTTTGGTGTAGAGCGAGTCATCTGGATTTTTACAGAGCAAAAATCTGTCATGCTTGCTGATCGAGAAGAACCCTGGCAAATTATTGATTGGCAAAAAAGTTTCTTCATTGAAGATCTTGAAATCAAGCTTGATCAACTCATTCAATCACTTCTTCAATAAAGCATTCATTGGAAAACCAAGACCTAATTCTAGAGCTCCAAGAATGGGATGGTAAGCATGTTGATTACCTCATCGATATATACGACAACTATTCCAATCAAGATGTTTTTTTTGATCAGCTACTGGAGATTAGTACTATTCAAGTTTTACAAACAGCTACCACCTGGCTCATCAAACATCACTACGATCAAAAGCAAAGCCTCAACCAACATCAAATTGATAACTTATTAGGCATTAGTACTGAATTGGTGCATTGGGAAGCTCAATTGCATGTACTGCAATTGTTGCCTAAGGTCAAAATCTCAGAAACCATCCTTCCTATTGTCGATGAGTTTGTAAACAATTGCCTGGAAAGTAAAAAGAAATTTGTACGTGCCTGGGCTTATCAGGGTTTCTACGAATTGACAAAACACAGGCCTGAGTATAAAGAGCCTTTGCGGCTAAT
>JBCBCD010000550.1:0-5177 GCA_038530915.1 Bacteroidota bacterium | reverse complement strand
TCCAATAATCGCAGTACCATCCTCCGTGCCCAGTACCCTTCTTCTTATTAAGTCTCCACTTGGGTCGTAAAAATTGATCACCCAGGTTGTTTGAAAATTAGCAATCTCTGCAAAATAGATGGCAAAGTGACCATCTTCAGCAATAGCGGTAGTATATGCGCTTGACCTCCCATCAGAGATAGATATAGCTCCCCCGGCAAGGCTATTGTCAGGAGCAATACGTTGGGCAAAACCTGAGGATAGATTATTCTTCAAATCATTCCAGATGACCACTCCCCTTCCTTCCGGAGAGAATTCATAATCTCGAACCAATTCAGAAGCACTGTTTTCGTCATCATTGATTTGGTATTCATCACTATCAATTTGCAGGATGATCTTTGCACCTATGCCTCCATTAAAGTTGCTGAGTAGACTTTGTAAATGTACTGCACCTATTTCACCATTCACCAAGACTGGATAAGGTAGCGTTCCTTGATATTGATCGTGAGTGCGAGGTCGAAGGTCTTTTCTAACAAAACTGAGAATACTAGAAGAACGTACATTACTAATTGCGATATTTGTGCCCAACCTCAATGCTCTTGGATAGCGACTACTAATTAAAGTTCCTGTTCCTGAATCAATATTACGCTGAGTGCCTGTTGTTTGTGCAGAGGGGGTTACAGCCTGTCCGTAAACAGAGCCTGTAAAATTTTCTCTGGTATCCAACCAGAATATTAAAAAATCATTATCACTGAGAGATACACAAGTTGGATTTTTTGCTTCTCCTTCAACGGCATTCACTTGCAAGTTAGTTGCTTTGATTTCAAAGCTTTCATCCAATATTACCGCCGCAATATCAAAATCTCTTATACCTACCTCTCTTTGATAAACAAAAAGGATCTCCTGATCATCGTTAACGGCTATATCCACATGCTCGAAATCATCTCCTCGAGTAAGGCTATCTATAAGAATGCGTTCACCTAGCGCTTGGCCATTGTAGTCGAAACGCTGAGCACGTATTGCAGGTTCTGAAAAATCATCTTCAACAAAACCCAGAATAAAGCTATCATCCCACAAGTTTTCCAGTGTTGGATAGGCGTTAGCCGAAATGGTTTCCCCTTTAGGCAATAATTGATTCTCAATTATAATTTGACCGCTAGGATCGATTATACTAAAGTAAACATTTTCCTGTCCCGAAATGGCTCCACTCCAACTCACTACAAAATTGCCATTGGATAATGCCGCGATGTCATACTGATCTTCCTCTACTGTATAGCCAGGAGCCAAGTTGAGATTAGCTCCAATATTCTTCTGTTCTGTATCAACCAATTGGAAATATAATTCACTCAAGCCATTGCGTTCATCTTCCCAAATGACAGCAATGATACCATCGCTATTGGCTATGGCCTTAAGGTTGAGCTTATCGGCCAAGTCTTCCCCCAAATAGCTATTGACTTGAATGGCCTCCTCCAAATTGGCCTGCCCACTTAATAGAAGTACCAAAAAGAGAAATAAGACACTGAAATAGAATTCTTTCATAATAAAAAAGATTTTTGGTTTTTCTTCTTTATCGAAAGAGTTTGGGAAAGGTCATCATGGGAAGATTTTTTAGGGACAACTGCAAGTTGGAATAAATAAAACATTGTACTTAAACTGATGTTGAAATGGGCATATCTCTTAATTGCCAACCAACCATCACATGAAAAAAATTATATGTCTACTGACAGGCGTCTTTGTCCTATTATCCCTTTCTGTTCAGAGTCAGGTGTATATAAAAAAGCAAACGAGACATCGATTTGCACAACTCAATTTTGGTATAGGTTTACAATCGAGTTTTGGTGGAGAAACCTCCTATTTTGATCAACAAGGAAACATACAGACTCTAAGTCTGGATAACTTTTACAGCCCTAAATTGATGGTTGGTGGCACCCACTTTTGGGGACATGCAGATTTTTATATCGCCATACCGCTCTTCTCTTCCGATTTTAGAGCCCAAGGGCAAGAAGTCTTTTCGCTAAGTGGTGTAGAGACCGTTTTCAAATATTATCCCTGGCGAATTGAAAACAAGAAAATCAGACCATTCATAGGTACAGCTTTGACTCCCTTTTATTACGAACAAGACAATGAACTTTATGATTTTGGGGATGGCCCTGACCTCAATCATACTTCCTTTCCTCTTTATACAGGTTTTACCTACAACTCCAAGAATAGTTTATTTGAATTGGGCCTAATGTGGAATTACAACAACACTCAAGAATATCGTATAGGCAGGAATACAATCGTTGACATACAAACACCTCCACTTTATTTAAACTTTTCTTACAGGTACATGCTAGAAACCACCTTGAGTGCTGAAAAATCTTGGGATTCGGGAAGAACAGAACAAATCACACAAAAACTGGCAGAAGCCAATAAACTGAATAGCATCTACCTTGGCGTAGGTCTTTCATCTGCTTTTTGGTTAAAGGAAAGTAGTTACAATCAGAACAACCGGCCTTACATTGAAAAATACTCTACCTCTATAATGCCTGATTTCACCCTGGGATACTACCTCCACAAACCAGATATGAATTTTGCGCTATCCTACAGAAGGTATGGTACTTCGAGTAGAACTTACGGAGCTGTGCACAGCCTAAACAGAAGGTCGTTCGTATTTGAGGCTACTAAGTTTTTGTTTGACTACAATGGATTTGCCTTTTTCGTAGGCCCGGCTATCAGTCAAGAGAGATTAAGCTTTACTGAAACCTTTGAGCGAGAAGTTACATTCGATGAATCTGTTGATAAAATGGCCTACGGTCTCACTTTTGGTTGGGACATCAGACCTAATAGGATTCAAACCTGGATATTAAGAACCAACTTAAGGTGGTTTCCGAGTTTGGAATTGGATTTAGATAACGACAACGCCATCTCTTTCGACAATATAGAATTCAACTTCATTCAATTGATTATTTATCCTACACGTTAAAAACAAACGAGATGTTCAAGCTTCCACAATTACTTTTATTCTTAAAAACCCTCATCACTCTATTGAATTAGAAGGCTTAACCATTGTGGAAAATTGCCTTTATGATGAGCAATTGGAGGATAGTGCTTACACAACAGAGCACGAACTAATCTATATCCTCTCCGGAGAATTGCTCGTAGAAAAGAATGTCCAAAAGATTCAACTGCGTGCAGGAGAAGCAGGAATAGCCAAACGAGGTACTTATTTTCATTTTCAAAAATCAGCAAGTAAGGTCAATAGAAGATATGAAAGTATATTGTTCTTCATCAAAGAGAAACTGGTCAATGATTTCATTAAATACTATGATTTAAAAACCAATGTTGTACGCACAGTAGATAACCCACTAATTAAAGGATTTGTAGAATCACTTACTCCATATTTTGATCAACCGATTATAGGAAAGAAAGAACTATTCCGTTTAAAGACTTTTGAGTTGCAAACTCTTTTTAGATAAGAGTAGTTCTTATACAAAGAAGCTATTCTGCATATATTAAAAATAAATCCATGTCCATATCTAAAGAGTTCGAATTGCTCGGAATGAAAGAGATTAGCGAAATTGTAGGTATTACTTTAAAAGAAATGAGAGAATATGCTCAAGTAGGGATGTCTACCAAGGAATTGGATGAGTATGGAGGCCAGATACTAAAGCGCTATGGCGCTAATTCTGCCCCTTTTATTACCTATAGTTTCCCCGGTTACACATGTATAAGTGTCAATCACGAAGCGGCTCATGGTATCCCATCAAAAAAGAAAATTCTGAAAGAAGGAGATTTGGTCAACATAGATGTTTCTGCTGAATACAATGGATTTTGGGCAGATAATGGTGGGTCATTTGTATTGGGAAAAGATATTCACAACCATCAGCCACTTGTTGATGCTTCAAGAGAAATACTATACAAAGCCATTCAAAATATTAAAGGCGGAGTAAGAATTGCAGATATCGGTCACCTCATAGAAACCGAAGCAAAAAAGAGAGGATACAAAGTAATAAAGAATCTTGCTGGTCATGGTGTGGGAAGAAGCCTGCATGAAAAACCTGAAAACATTTTGAACTATAGAAACAGAACCAACCGAGAAAGATTTAAAGTAAACACCACTGTAGCTATTGAGACCTTTATTTCTACAAGATCAACTTTAGCACTGGAACAAGCAGATGGATGGACCCTAGTAGGAGATAAAGGTGGATATGTCACTCAACACGAACATACCATCATGATCACAGAGGACCAGCCACTTATTCTGACAGCTTCCAATGAAATATAAAATAACAAAGGCGGGCTCTGCCCGCCTTTGTTATAGCATCCATAACCTAACCTATTATTAATTGTCAGACTTAACACGACTCTGTTCGTCTTCCAGTCCTGTCTTTCTGCGTCTTGCGCCTTTTACTTGATTGTTACCTAATAAATAGGAGAAGTTCATTCTGAATCTTCTACTATCCCATCCACCTCTTACTTCCATGAATAATCCACCAAATTGACTAACACCATTCCAATTCGTTGTTTTGAAAATATCACTTACAGATAATTTCAAATTAGCTCTACCACCCATTAATCTCTTTTGTACTCCAAAATCAACATTCCACATGCCATCCATTTCAAAGTTGCCCCCCCAAAGAGAAGGAGCATTGTACCAACCTGACAACTCTAATGAATAATCTTTTGGTAGCCTAAAGGTCTGTTGACTGTAGATATTGAAAGAAGTTACAGAGATATCTACCACTTTTCCTTCTCCGTAATCTGCTTCATTGCGAGTATTGAATGCTGTGAAGCTAGAGTAAGAACTCCACCACTTTGTAATTGGTAGTGGTGCACTAAGATTGATACTGTAGTTGTATTGATCCGCTAAGTTCAACCAAGTGATAAAGGTAGCATTATCACCTTGCTGATCTACAATTCTGGTAATTAAGTCTGTGGTATGGCTATAACTCAAAGAGACATTAAACCTATAGTTGAAGGTATAGGCCAACTGTACATTGTTGGCAAATTCAGGACGTAAAAATGGATTACCTTTCTGGAAGGTCAACTCATCTAATTTAGATTCAAATGGATTCAAATCCTGATAAGATGGTCTGTTGATGCGTCTGCTATAGTTCAAATTAAAGGTATGCTTTCTGCTTGGAGTGAAAGAAATACCACCTGAAGGGAATAAATTCAGATAACTTGTATCTACTTTATTAATGGGTTGATCACGG
>JBCBCD010000549.1:0-5183 GCA_038530915.1 Bacteroidota bacterium | reverse complement strand
AAATTACCAATTCCCCAGTCATTACCTACGCTATCCACACTGTTGACTTTTACCTTACTAAAGGCTGAATGACTAAGTGAATAGTCTACTATGCGATCAAATCTAAAGGTTCCTCTTATTTCACCATCTGCCCAAGTTGATAGTACTTTATATAAGCTATCTAACTGTGGCTCATAAAAAAGAGAGTTAGAAATAATAAAATCATTGTCAATGTAATCCTGTGTAGGTACGTCCAGCCAAAACTTCCGTATTGAATAATTGCCATTGTTGACAAATGTACAATTTGCCATATATGTACGACTATCACCAGCACCTACATTATAATAAGCTCCCTCTTTCTGATTGACAAATAAACAATTGGATATTTGCGCTTCATGATTACTTCTATCTGGGGCCTCATCTCCGCTGTATAAAACCCCTATCCAATTCCCATCAAAGCTAGAATGCCTTACAATTAATTGACTAGTAGCTATTCCCCTATCTCCAATTTGCAAACCTCTATTTGGAAAAGTATCATCATTTGCAATGAAGTTTGAATGTTCTATCGTAAGGTTTAGATGGTGTTGTCTATTCGTGAATGAACAAGTATTCTCAACACTTGAATTTTCATCATCAAAAAAATTGCAATTCTTTACTTTAAAGTCTAAATCACCCAGGCTATTTTGAACACGTAATGAGCCCCTTGAGTTTTTGGAAAATGTACAATTTTCCAATACTCCGGTAGAATTCCCTGAACTAGTTCTAATATCTAAACCACCTCCTGCTGCCACACCTATGTTTTCATTAAAAGTACAAGAACGTATAATCATATTGGAAGCTCCTTCTACAATCAGGATGCCACCTCCATCTACTGCTTTATTTTTCTCAAAAGTACAGTCTTGAATCAAATCTACAATCATAGGATCAGATCCACCTTGCCTGTAAAGTCCTCCACCTAAAGAAGTCCCCTCATTGTTAATAAATTGACAGTTCAATATTTCAAAAGGCGTAGATATAGTGTTATTCGTCCTCACAAAAAGTCCTCCTCCTAACGCAGCCACATTATTTTGAAAGATACAATTTTGAATTCGAGGCCACCCTTCAGGATTATCTTGTCGTAAAAAAATTTGTACACCTCCTCCGGATACATCATTCAAGGGCAGTCCTGGTGCTTGTGCATAGCCATCTGATATAATGAATCCATCAATAAGCATATTAGAATCTGCCACAGTTATTTGTACAATATGCAAACTATTATCTTCATTCGTATTTGAGTCTCCAATATTACCACTTAAAATAGTAGGATGATCATCTAAGATTCTATCATCTATTGAAACTTCATCTCCTTTAAAGCCACCATATAACTTTACTCCTTTGGGTATTACAAAATATTGTCTTCGGTCTACTCCATCTTCTGCAGGAAAATAAGTACCTCCAGCTACCCAGATTTCATCTCCTGACACTGCGACAGCCAAAGCAGATTGCAAGCTGGTAAATGCATCCGTCCAACTGATGCCATTATTTGCCCCCATGTTGAGCTGTCCATTAACATAAATAATACTTGAATTGGAAGATTGACTATAAGAAAGAATCGTCATTAAGAAAAACAACTGAATTAAGGCTAGTCTTTTCATTATTTCATGGGATTTAAACAACTTCAAAACTCAGAATAACAATTTCAATTTATAGTCTTTTTAGTAAAAATCATATGTCCTGTGTATTTTTCAGTATCATTTACACCAACATTAACACTGAATAGCTATAATTATACAAATTGACTTAGAGTATGTTTAAGTTTCTAACTTCTGAAAACCAATGTTTTATGAACCTAGCTTTATATTTACTCAGTTGCTTAGCTCGCTAAACGCCTTCGAAAATATTTTGCTAGAACCACAAACCATTGATCTTCAGGGCACGATAAATTTTAAACCTACTCTAAAAATAGTATTTTGAGCATACGTTGCTTTTAAAACCAACATACACCTAATTGAATGAGTAATACACCTGTTGTCGAAAAGTCTATTCTTTGGCCTTTCATCCTGATCACTTCTTTGTTTGCTTTATGGGGATTTGCGAATGCAGTTACCGACCCAATGGTGACAGCCTTTAAAAAAGTACTGGAATTGAATAATTTTCAGGCTTCTCTGGTACAATTGGCCTTCTATGGTGGCTATTTTACCATGGCATTGCCAGCTGCATTGTTTATTAGAAAATATTCCTACAAAGTAGGTGTGATTATTGGCCTTGCTTTGTATGCATTTGGAGCCCTTTTGTTTTATCCTGCGGCCATTACTGAGCAATTCATATTTTTCTTATTGGGTCTTTACATACTCACTTTTGGCTTGGCCTTTTTAGAAACAACTGCCAATCCATATATCTTATCGATGGGAGCACGTGAGACTGCCACTCAACGTCTTAATCTCGCACAAGCTTTCAATCCTTTGGGGCTTTTGGGTGGACTTTTGGTTGCTCAACAGTTTGTCTTGCGTCGATTGCAGTCTGATGATGTGGATTTTTCCACCTTAAATGAATCTGCTAAGCTAGCCATTAAGCAAGCGGATTTGATGACCATTAGGAATCCATATGTTGTCTTGGGCTTGTTTGTCATCTTTATCCTTGTCTTAATACTAGTGAATAAAATGCCGGAAAGGAGGGATGACGATTACCATGCTAGTGTAGGTACTATCATTGGTTCGTTGGTGAAAAAACCTAAATATGCATTTGGCGTACTTGCTCAAGTCTTATACGTAGGTGCACAAATCATGTGTTGGACCTACATTTATCAATATGCTGAGTCTATTGGTATTGACAATACTACTGCCGGAAATTACCAATTTATGGCCTTCATCATATTTATTGTGGGCCGCTTTATCTGCACCTTCTTCTTGAAGTATGTCAACTCCGGTATGTTGTTGTTTTATCTATCGGTATTGGCCATTGTCTTTACACTAGGTACCATCTTCCTGGTCGGTCCAACAGGTTTGTATTCCTTAGTAGGTATTTCCTTCTGTATGTCTTTGATGTTTCCTACAATATATGGCATTGCCCTGGAAGGTTTACATGAAGAAGAATCAAAAATAGGTGCTGCCGGTCTGGTAATGGCCATTGTAGGTGGTGCATTAATGCCTACGCTACAAGGAAGCATTCTGGATATTGGAGGTCCGGGTTATACTGACACCTTAATAATGGGTGTTCCTGAGGTTAATTTTTCTTTTATTCTTCCATTAATTTGTTTTTTGTTGATTGCAGTGTATGGCAGGTTCGTGGCTCCATTATTGAAATAAGCTATTCATATACTTGATATTAAAAAAGCTACAAAATGCGTTGCATTTTGTAGCTTTTTTAATATCCAACCCAATCTACCTGTAAATAACGTTTTTCGCCCCAAGTCTATACCTTTATCAACCTGCATTGTGCTAATATAGCATTATAAAATAACCACTTAAGTTTAGGTTTCATACATTACCATATATAGGCTTGTCTGATTTACAGGCAAGCTTTTTTTATGTATAAATACTAATGAATCACCACTCGTTTTTGCCATATATGACCTTTAGAATACGCCCTTAAGAAATAGGCTCCTGCTGGTAAGTCATTAAGCGCTATTTCATTTACTCCCTGGTGAAGATTAGAGTATTGACGAAGGATCTGTCCTGTGGTTGTGATCAATTCTGCTTGTAAGTTTTGCATCGAACGGGTATTGATCTCTATAAACAATTTATCTGATGCTGGATTTGGCCAAACACGTAAGTCATTATTGTTAGATACCTCATCAGTTGAGACTGTTTCTTGTAAGGTAAATTTCAAAATAGTCCCTGGGTTCTGTAATCCATCTGCTACATTTAAACCCGACTTATCTGAAGTTCTACCGGTCTGATCAGTGATGACGTAAAACGTTTTTCCATCAGGAGCTACTACAATGTCCCGATAGCGATTTTGGCTGTAGAAAAGCTCTGTAGTATCTCCTACTACTGCTGTTCCTTCTTCATCCAATTGCAATCGATATACTCTGCCACGTTTTAGACTGGTCACCAATAAGGAATTTTGCCAGCCTGGAATGTTATTGCTTTCGTAAATAGCTAAACTTGAGGGAGCTACATTAGGTCGACACATCCATGCATTCCCACAAATTGGATTATTGAAGTCATAATCGTCTGTTACAGCAAACATAGAGAACAAAGGTTCTCGATAGTTATCACTTTTAAAACTACTCTCTTCCAATAAAGTCGCATTATCCGGACAAGCACCGTTTTGATAATCAAGATCCGGACAATTAGAAGCAGAAGACCAATTGCAATAGTCATAAGCTTGATCATCCAAAAAACCTACGACATTGGGCCAACCATAATTATCCCCTGAAGTAAGTAAGTTAACTTCATCATCTGTGTTAGGACCATGCTCATTTGAATATAATAAACCATTGGAACCAAAGATTAATCCTTGTGGGTTGCGATGACCATAAGAGTAAATGTGACTTTTCACTCCATTTAAAGTAGGATTATCTTCAGGAATACTTCCATCTAAATTTAGTCTTAATATCTTCCCCGGATAGTTCGTCCAATCTTGTACATCGATTTCTTCTTGTGTAGGCAAAACCTGTGATAAAATCGGATTGCAGAAGTTCCTATTTTGATTGCCTCCTTGATCTCCTATCGAATAATAAAGTTTTTGGTCTGGTCCAAAGATCAATCGACCTGAGTTGTGATCGTTGCTCGAAGGAAGGCTATCTATAAGTATCATAGGAGCTGATAAAGAACCATTTTTTCCATCAATCTCATAAGTGTATCGAACGATTTTTTGTTTTCGCTGACCATCTACCAAATAGGTATAAGAGAGGTAAACATAAGGATTATCTCCTAACAAATCGCTATGAATGGCCAAGCCCAATAAGCCATCTTGTCCGGCATCAGAATATACATCAGAAAGACTTATCAGTTCATCTCGCTCTGCTGTAATTAGGTCTACTCTAACTACCACTCCCCTTTCTCTTTCTGTCACCCAGAGGTAGTCATCCGGACCATAATTTAAATCCCAAGGTCTATTCAAAAAGTTATTGAACCCAAGTTGAGTTCTGACAAAAGTCTCGTTTTGCGCATTTAATGTACAGCAAAAGAGAAATAAAAAAAGGCATATAGTTGTTGACATCAAGTTATTCATATCCATATTGTTTATGCATGGCTAATTAATACAAATCATGGAGTTAT
>JBCBCD010000548.1:0-5190 GCA_038530915.1 Bacteroidota bacterium | reverse complement strand
AAAATGTAATCCAATTCTTCATCCGTTGTTATTGGATGTATAGACATTCTAATCCATCCCGGTTTATTGAGCAAATTACCCATGCTGATTTCATCAGTAATGGATTTAGAACGCCTAGGGTCTACATGTAGTAGATAATGACCATAAGTTCCTGCACAAGAACAACCTCCTCTTACCTGAATGCCATATCTGTCATTGAGTAGTTTCACACCCAGGTTATAGTGCAAGTTGTCAATATAAAACGAAATAACTCCCAGTCGCTTTTTGTGATGGCCCGCCAAAACATGAAGATTCGGTAGTTTATCAAAACGATCAAATATTCGTTCCAACAACTCTTCTTCCCTAGCCAACATCTTATCTACTTGCATCTCTTCTTTCAATTGACAACACAATGCAGCTTTTATGGTCTGCAAAAAAGCAGGCGTCCCTCCATCTTCTCTTGCTTCAATTTCATCCAGGTATTTGTGTCCACCCCAAGGGTTGGTCCAATCTACAGTACCTCCTCCTGGATTATCAGGAATTTTGTTTTTGTACAACTTGGGATCAAAAACTAAAATACCAGTAGTACCCGGTCCACCAAGGAATTTATGTGGAGAAAAATACAATGCATCCAGGTGCTGCATTTCATTTTCCGGGCGCATATTCACTTCAATATAGGGTGCAGAACAAGCAAAATCTACAAAACACAAGCCATTATGCTGGTGCATGATTTCAGCAACTTCATAATAAGGCGTTTTTATGCCCGTAACATTAGAGCAAGAAGTAATAGCGGCTATTTTTGTCTTTCTGTCTTTGTATTTTTCTAAAAGATCATGTAACCCCTGAATATCCATCAAGCCTTCTTCTGTAGCGGGAATAACTTCAACTTCTGCTAAGGTTTCCAACCAAGAAGTTTGATTGGAATGATGTTCCATATGACTTACAAAAACAATAGGACGATCCACCTCAGCAATTGCAATATCCTTGCGGTGTTTTTCATGTACTTTAAGCCCCAAGATGCGTTGAAACTTATTAACCACCCCAGTCATTCCTGAATTGGAAGAGATAATAACATCACTATCCTTAGCGCCTACATGATTTTTAATCAAATGCTTGGCATGATGATATGCTATCGTCATTGAACTACCCGTTACAGTGGTTTCTGTATGCGTATTTCCAACAAAAGGAGCAATTTTTTCACTTAATAACTCCTCTATTGGTTTATACATACGTCCACTGGCCGTCCAATCTGCATAGACTATTCTTTTTGTGCCAAAAGGTGTTTCAAAGTACTGATCTATTCCAATAGTCTTCCTTCTAAAAGGGTCGAAATAAGTTTCCAGTTGTTTGGCTTGTTGAGTATGCATGATTAGAGGCTTAAATGGGAAATTTAAATGCCTGATAAAATTAACATATTTAACTATGTTCATGCAAAAAATAGAGATTTTTTTATTTTGTCATATTGTTATAAAAGCATAACAACATGACAGCATAATAGCATAACAGTATGTTTTAGCATGATCAAATCAATTCTGCAGCAGCCTTTTTCATTTGATCAGCCAATTCCTGTGCTCTTTCCTGACTTGGTCCTTCTGAATACACTCTGATGATTGGCTCTGTGTTTGAACCTCTTAAATGTACCCAACCATCTGGATAGTCTATTTTAAGGCCATCAATGCGGTTGTAATTTTCTTCTTTGAACTGATTTTCCAGTTTATTCAATAAAGCTTGTAGATCAATTTCAGGGGTAAGTGCAATTTTATCTTTGATCATATAATAGGTGGGATAAGTCGCTCTTAGCTTGGAAATGTTTTCCCCAAAAGTAGCCAAGTGAGAAAGAAATAATGCAATTCCAATCAAGGCGTCTCTTCCATAATGCAAGTCAGGTACTATGATGCCTCCATTTCCTTCACCTCCAATAACAGCATTATTTGCTTTCATAGTTTTCACAACATTTACCTCACCAACCGCGCTTGCATAATAAGTACCTCCATGTTTTTCAGTAACATCTCTTAAAGCTTTTGTGGAGGATAAATTGGAGACTGTATTTCCTTTATTTTTCCCTAAAATATAATCTGCTATCGCTACCAAAGTATATTCTTCACCAAACATACTTCCATCCTCATTCATAAAGGCCAAGCGATCTACATCTGGATCAACTACTATCCCTAAATCAGCTTTCTGATTGACTACTTCTTTTGAAAGACCGGTAAGGTATTTTTCTAAAGGCTCCGGGTTATGAGCGAACTGACCATTGGGTTCACTATTTAAAACAGTATATCTTACTCCAAGTCGGTCCAATAAAAGCGGAATAGCTATAGCTCCTGAAGAATTGATAGCATCTACTACCACATTGAAATGAGAAGCTTCCACTTTTTCTACATCCACCATAGGATGGTTCACAATCAAATCAATATGTTTTGCTAAATAGGAATCGTCTACCTTATAGCTACCGAGCTGGTCCACTGCTGCATAAGTAATGGCACCACTTTTCAATAAATCCAGAAAGGCCGCACCATCTTCTTTAGATATGAATTCTCCTTTGTGATTTAACAATTTAAGTGCATTCCACTCCTTTGGATTGTGGCTGGCTGTGAGGATGATACCCGCTCCGGCATTTTCCATAGGAACAGCAATTTCCACAGTAGGTGTTGTAGACAAGCCCAAATCAATCACATCAAAGCCCATCCCAATCAAAGTATTCACCACTAATTGATTGACCATTCTACCAGAGATTCTGGCATCCCTACCAATGATAATCTTTTTGTTTTGTCCTTCATTGATCAGCCATTGAGCGAAGGCAGCTGTACATTCTACTATATCCTGAGGAGTCAGGTTCTCTCCTTTTTTCCCACCTATAGTTCCCCTAATGCCCGAAATCGATTTTATGAGTGCCACAGTCTTTAATTTTATTTGGTTGAAATCTTCTATTTGGGCGCAAAATAAGTAAAACCACTTGAAAGATGAAGACAATTCAATGGTATGAAGAATGGTTTGATTCACCTTATCTTATATTAGTGGCTAAAAAAATGAACGCAATACTTTCATTTGATGAATGGCTATTTAATATCATAAATCAGGATTTACACAATTCTTTTCTCGATGCCATAATGCCCATTTGGCGAGATAAAAAAACATGGATTCCTTTATATGTTGGCTTGCTTATCTTTCTAATTTATCGATTCCAATGGAAAGGATTGGTTCTGGCGGCATTTATTGGTCTGACTGCAGGTGTTGCAGATTTTACTAGTAGCAAACTTATTAAGGAAAGTGTTCAACGGTTGAGGCCTTGTAATGACCCGGATTTACAAGAACAAGTCGAATTGCTAGTGAGATGTGGGTCAGGATATAGCTTTACCTCTTCACATGCCACAAATCACTTCGCAATTGCGATGTTTATCGTTTTTACCTTAGGAATCGTATATCCCAAAATAAAATGGCCATTTATTCTTTGGGCAGCCAGCATCGCATTGGGGCAAGTCTATGTAGGCGTACACTACCCTATCGATATATTTGTAGGAGCTCTTGTTGGAAGCCTTATTGGATGGCTCATTAGCCGGTTATATTTTAGTTTTCCATATTTAAGCATAAAAACGGAAAAGAAAACTTTAAATGAGTAAAAACTTATTACAAAATAGTACTCATAGATCCATAAAATCTAACTTAGTTTACATTCAAATAATATATGGATACCAGAATTAATAGATACGCCAACCCATTTGGATTTCCCAAAAACATATTATTTCCAAAAAACATTTTGAAAACAAAGCTTAAGTCTTTCATTTATAATGAATTAGAGATTTAAGTTTAAGTCTGACTACTGACGAATTTGTTTTATCTCGATGATTTCGAGATAAAATTTAGTTAACACAAATATATTGTTAGCGAATTTTCACTAAATTCGCGCATGCTTCAGAATAATTAACGTAAAAAGTACAGATCTATAATATGAAGTTTCCACAAATAAGCATTGTAGTAAATATAATTCTTGCTACGATTTTGCTACAGCCATCTATCCATGCACAAACCACCATTGCCGGACAGGTTAAAGACAATGCAAACGGTGAGCCTCTTATTAGTGCCAGTGTTGTCATCAAAGGAACAACTATTGGAACCGTCACGGATTTTGATGGAAATTTTGAGTTTGAAACAGACGAAACTTTTCCTCTAACCTTAGTCTTCACTTATGTGGGTTATGAAATCCAGGAAATGGAAATCGCAGAACCTTCAACAAATATAAAAGTTAGCCTTAAAGAGGATGCCATAGTAACTGAAACGGTAGAAGTCAGAGGCCGAAGGATTACTGAAAGACAGCAACAGTCTCCCTTAACCATGGAGTCTCTTGACAATATTGGAATTAAAGAAACACCCGCCGCCAACTTCTACGACGGCCTTGGTTCTTTAAAAGATGTAGACCTTACGGCAGCCAGTCTTGGTTTTAAAATCATAAATACCAGAGGTTTTAACAGTACCAGTCCTGTAAGATCCTTGCAAATCATTGATGGTGTTGACAATCAATCCCCAGGTCTTAACTTCTCTTTGGGTAATTTCCTTGGGGCTTCCGAGTTGGATGTCAACAGAGTCAATCTAATCGTTGGAGCAAGTTCTGCTTTTTATGGCCCTGGTGCCTTCAATGGTGTAATCAGCATGGAAACCAAAGATCCTTTTTTACAAGAAGGTTTGAGTGCCATGGTTAAAGTAGGAGAAAGAAATTTGGTAGAGACCGGTTTTCGTTGGGCTAGTTCGAGTACCAATGAAAAGGGACTACAAAATTTTGCATATAAAATCAATTTCAGCTATTTCAGGGCTGATGATTGGGAGGCCAACAACCTTGATGCTGTATTTGATACACCCACAGATCCATCTAACCCTGGTGGATATGATGCAGTAAATATATATGGAGACGAATTTAATGCAGCCAATGATTTTACCAGAGTCTTATCGAACCCTGGATTGGGTATTGTTCATAGAAAAGGATATAGTGAGTTGGATTTGGTAGATTATGATTCTGATAATCTCAAAGTAGGAGCTGCTTTTCATTTTAGACTTAAACCAGAACAAGACTATAACTCCCCTACTCTAATTGTTGCTTCCAACTACAGTAGAGGTACTACTGTTTACCAAGGTGATAACCGATTTAGTTTAAGAAACATTCAATTTTTCCAGCATCGACTGGAATTGAAAAAACAAAATAAATATTTCCTAAGAGCT
>JBCBCD010000547.1:0-5198 GCA_038530915.1 Bacteroidota bacterium | reverse complement strand
CGAAATCCATGACTTGTTTCGCTTGCTTAAACGGTATTTTCAAAATATTGTATTTTTTATTGCAATGTGCATAATCTCTTTTAGTCGAAACATTTTTATCGACTATTTAGTAATTTCATTAGCCAAAAGTTATGCATTTTTCGTTGTTGGTTCTTAGTTATTAGTTTTTGAAGCAGAATAAATTGTGCCTAACCTACTTTCCAACAACTAAAAACCAACAACCAACAACTAATTCACCTTAATCCTGACACTGTTCGAGTGACTCGAAAACTCTGGTGCATACATAGATTGAATGGTCGTAATACCACTAGAATAATTTCCTTGGTGATTGACCACCAGATCATATTCAAACACGTAAGTTCCTTTTCTAAGATAGTCAAAGAAAAAGTCAGTTGCAACATCTCTTGTACTTTGATAGTACCCCAATCCATCCTGCCAACGGTATCTACTAATTACATCTATAGGTTCCATACCGGATCCTCTCATATCTTTCATATGCACAAAGTCCATGTCTCTGTCTGTACGCAATACAATTCTTACCACTACCCTATCTCCTACTTTTAGCGTTGTATTATCAGTTACTGCTTCTAGTTTATCTCCTTCCTGACTAGTCACTTTCTTGAACAATTTCTTTTCAAGTTTTAATGGATTCTCATCAAAGGAAGTGATGTCGTCTACATTTTGGAAATATTGCCAGTAGACTCCCCCCCAGCTGATTACGTCATTTTTATTCTTGATCTTTATGGAGGCTAAATCTGCAGTTACTTCTTCTTCATTCCATTCTACCTGATAATAACCAGTACCTGGTTCAGCATTGGTTTCAGCAGCTTCTAATTTTGCTTTGTAAGCACTCTTATCTGCTTTTGGGAAGCTAATTTTGACCAACTCATCATCTGCCAGCCATGAAGTACTTACTGTCGATAAGCCTTTGCCCTGATTGAGTAAAGCAAAAATGGCACTTGCAGTAGACTTAGTAGTTGGCCAATGTTGTGTTTGTTTTTGCTTCAACAGCCAAATCTTCATTTCATCCAGAAGCTCTGATTTGCCTTCTATCTCTGCAAATGCTTCAATCATCATACTGTGTGTCTCTATTGGCAATTCATACCAGTAAAAACCATTTCCCAGCTTCCAATACATGCCCAACTCATCATTGCGCAAAGCCCTCTCTTTCAGTGATTTGATCACATTAGCTGCTGTGGCCGTATTTCTCATTCTATTCATAGCAATAGAAAGCATACCTTGCTGATAGATGCCTTTGTTGGTCCAATATTGTACCGCCTGATCCACATAATATTCCTGTACATTTTCTACTTCTCGAGAAGCTTCGATTTCGGGGTAAAAACTTCTCGCATACAAATAATGCATGGTCAAATACCCCAAATTATCATCTTCAAATTTGGTCAAGCCTTTCTCCACACGCTTCTCTAATTGCTCATAAGTTTCTAACAATTTTTCATCCATGAAACCTATAGCTCGACTGATCATTTCTTCTGCAAATCGTACTTCACCAGATGCATTTACACCCAATTGATCCAAATGGCCCATGCCCTCTACGATCATCTGAGTAATGTAGACATTCTCTCTTCCGCCCGGGAACCAGACAAAACCACCATTGCCACTTTGTCTTTCTTGCAATTTTGCTAAGGCATTGAAAGATTCTTCTTCCAACCTTTCCGTATCAAATAAGATGGCCAGGTTCTTTCTTTGCTGCTCCTCATCCTTAGCATCCAACAACCAAGGTGATTCTTCCAAAAGAACAGATTTTAATTCTTGATTCTTAGCCAGTTCACTTTCCTCAGAAGGTGTGTCTCTCCACTTATCTATTACTTCTTTGATCTTTGGAGTACTATTTGCTATAGAGCTAGCCAAAGTATTTGCATAATAGCGGTGGAAAAGCTGCTCGCTACATTCAAATGGGTACTCCATCAAGTACGGCAATGACTTAATGGCCAACCAACTTGGATTAGAAGTAATCTCCATTTTCACCTTGTAAGGTTTAGTACTTGGACTTGCCAGAATGTTTCTGATTCTTTCTAGTTCGAATGACTGATTGCTATTTCCTCTTACCGACAAAGGCATGGTTTCAGTCACTAAAAGGCTATTGGAAAGTACCGGGAAGGCATTTTCTTCCCCATCGGTATACTGACCAGCTCTTGCAAAAACTCTATACACGATGCCCGATTTAAAATCTTCCGGAACTTTCAATTTCCAAGCTACTGGTGCTGAAGCTTCGCTAGCGAGACTGAATGATAATTTAGCCTCCGATTGTAAAAGAGTAGCATCAATCGGCTCCATGGTGCTGGCATCAAACAATTGAATTTCTGCTTCACCTTCCAGGCTTTCTTCTGAAAGGTTGGTCACCTTGGCAGTAAAAGTCAAGGCATCTCCTTCTCTCAAGAAGCGAGGTGGATTGGGTAAAATCATCAATTCTTTTTGCGTGATTACCTCCTTGGTTGTCAGGGCATACTCCAGCTCTGGCGTATGTGTCAGGCCCATGAATTTCCATTGTGTCAATGCTTCGTTCATTGTGAAGCTGATAATGATGTCGCCTTCTTCATTGGTTTTCAAATCAGGGAAGAAAAAGACCGTCTCATTCAGATTGGTTCTAGGACTGATTGGTGCATCTGCCTCTTTTTCTGCCTCCTCTTCTGTTCCAAATTGAGCGGTAGTGTCAGCCTTCTTTGTAACCATACCTCCTGTACCTGAATATTCCGCTGGCGCAGAAGCAATAGGAATTGGAGGTTGGGGTGGTGCAGATGTTGGCGCAGCTTGGTCCATCATCTCTACCTCTTCTGAATAAGTCTCAAGATTTAATGGCGAAGCCGAACGCATCATTGCTCTTTCTTGCTTCACTCTACCATATCCGTAGTAATTGTAACTTAATCCAAACAATTGTAAAGACGGATAAGAGGTATTGCGATAATAAATATAGCCAGGGTAATACGTATCCGCCATACTTCTACCATCAAAAGCGGTAAATCCTCTGCTGTACCATTGTAAACTATTGTAGGAGTTATATGCACTAAATGGATTAAAATTCCAGCCATGATATTTAAAAGCGTCTAATGACGCATCATACATGCTTACCAGCATTTCAGCAGCAACTTTCTCTCCTTTTGGTCCGGAAATCTTGAGTTGCCATTCTTCTTCTTGTCCTGGCTTTAATTTATCCCGGAAGGAAACATACTCAATCTGAAGTTCCTTATTGCTCCAAGGTACATTCACTCGACCATTCTCATTAAAGAATCTATCGTTGTAAACACTTATTACCTGATACCTCAATCCTCCTCTGTGCTTTTCTTCTATCTTCTCTTTTACTTCTTCCCATTTCTTAACCTTTATCCATTCTGATCGAACCAATTCATTGTCGAATTCAATCTCTACTAAAAAGTGTAATGCTTGATTGGCTGCGTTGTACAACTGTACCTCCATCATTTCTCCAGGTTCCAGCGTTCTTTCCTTTAATTGTACAGAACTCTGCTTGAAGGGTGGATACTGGCGTTTTTCTCCATCAAACAACATCAGGTGTGAAATCTTAGAAATAGAATTACCCGCTTCATCTTTGGTCTTGAATTCCAGTTGGTAATAACCTACCGGAAGTCCACGCTTACTAAGATCAATACTGGTTTGTTCTTCAGTATTAACCGTCAAATCAACTACTTTATCAGTAGTTTTCCATTTGTAGATTTTATCATTGTTCTTATAAGCCAAGCCTGGAAAATAGTTAGCATATTCTGCCTCTGACATCAAATATTGATCTGGCTCTACCCAATAACGACTCTTAAGGGGCGTTTGGGGTGCATCCAGACGATGCATGATGAATTGTCCTTCCGCTCCAATTGTATTTCCATTCAAATCAGAAGTACTGATATTGACTATTGGGTTGTTCTTCACATCTAATTCTGATCCATGATTTAATGCAACTCTCAGACCTTGGTAAGCCAATCTAAAAGTCTTTTTACCGCTATGGGTCTCCCCTGTAATGTCAATCACATCAATACTGACTTCATAAGCAAACTCTGGTTGATTCTCCTTACTGACACTTGGATCTGGTAAAGCATCGAAAGAAATAATCACTTCACCATTATCATCTGTTTGTGTTTCCCCAAAAGTCATTACGATTTCTTTGCCATCATTTGGTAATCTTCCATACCACCAAGGGCGCCACGGATAAGATACACGACGAATGACTTCATACCTCACCTTTGCATTGGTCACTGAAAAACCGGCATAAGCATTGGCATTGGCTTTGACTTCTATTTTATCGCCTAAAGAATAAGCTTTCTCAAGGTTTTCAATAGCTACTTCAAACTTGGGACGTTTGTATTCTTCTACTGAAAAATAGGCCGAGTTATTTCCTACATTAGAAGAAAGCGTCATGCCACCCAGTAATCCGCCTTGAGGCAATTTGAATGAACCATTGATGCTTCCGTATTCATTGGATTTCAAATCTAACTTTGCTACTTCTTGACGATTTACATCCAACAATCTGATCGTAGCGGTCTGATTAGATAATACTTTTGGTTGACGCGAATCAGAAGACTTTTCTATTAAAATGCCTTTAAAATAAACGGTTTGTCCGGGTCGATAAATGCTTCTATCTAAAAAGAACTGAGTAGATCTCGTGGTAGTTTTTCTACTATTGTTGTTGAAATTTCTATACGTATCATTACCTACATAAACATCATCGCCTTTGATCAACTTGATGTTCCAATAATTCCGACCGGATACTTTTGGTCTGATGAAACCGTTCTCGTCACTCCTCGCTTCACCTACTTTTGTTAATACATGCTTTTGTCTTCTGGCATTGTAATACCTTCTGTAAAATTCAGCCAATACTCCTTCCAGGGGTTCACCGGTCTTACGATCCATTACAATGAATTCTTTTTTGCCATTACTACTCGTACGATCCACATAAGCCAACTGACTTACATTAGTCATTTGAAGGATGGATAATTGATCTTCAAATCTAAAATCAGTATGGGTAGAAATTAAAATAGCATACTGTCCCAATGGTAAAGGATCCAACTTAAATTCGGTAGAATGAATCAAATAATCTCCGGGATCATTTAGGCTTAATTCCTTTTTCTGCTGTGCCTTCAATTTTGTCAAATACCTCCATTGATCTTCTGAATCCCTACGTTCCAAGGCATCCATGTCCCGTTCATTTAGCTTAATTACCTTTACATACACTTTAT
>JBCBCD010000546.1:0-5201 GCA_038530915.1 Bacteroidota bacterium | reverse complement strand
GTTCTGTAAAAATATCACAAACTAGTGATGACGGCAGAGAAGTCATTAAACGTTTTTTGATTCCTGGAAATATGTTTGGTGAATTAGCATTGTTAGGTGGAAAAGTATATCAGGATAATGCGGTTTCTCTTAATGATGAAGTAGAAGTATACCAACTAAGAGCACACCATTTATTAAACATGATGCGTGATAATCACGAACTCACCCTTCATATTCTGAAGTGGGTATACGAACGCATTGAAGCTATGGAGACCAAGTTAGAGGCAATGGTTCTAAAAGATGCCAGAGCACGTATCATCGATTTCTTGAAAGAAACAGCTAATAAGGTAGGTAGAAAAGTAGGTTTCGAATTATTGATTAAGTTATCCCTTACTCAGCAAGACATTGCTAATATCGTTGGCACATCAAGACAAACAGTAACCACCGTTTTAAATGAGTTAAAAAGAGAGAACCTTATTCATTTTAATAGAAGAAGCATTCTAATCAGAGACATTTCAAAACTGGTTTAAGCAAAACCAGCAACCTAATTAAATGCTTCTGGCTTCGAAAGGTACATCTATTTGCATTCCTTCTATGCCTGCAATCGTGTGAGGGAATATTTCTGTGGCTTCTTCTCTAAATACTTCGATATCTCGATAACGGGAAGAATAATGCCCCAGTATCAATTTTTTCACATTGCCCAGTTTGGCAATTCGTGCGGCATCTGTAGTAGTTGAATGCATCGTAAATGCTGCTTTGTCCTGCTCACTTTTCAAAAAAGTAGACTCATGATAAAGCAAATCAGCATTTTGGATGATTGGTATTACAGGTTCATAATACATGGTATCAGAACAATAAGCATAAGACCTGGGCTTTGGTGCAGGAGAAACCAATACTTCATTAGGAATAACGGTCCCATCCTGTAATGCAACATCCTCCCCTCTTTTAGCTGCTAATATTTGTGGAACAGAAAGATCATATTTCTTAATCTGATCTGCTTTTATATTAGGTGCTCGTTGCTTTTCAATGAATAAGAATCCGCTGGTAGGGACTCTGTGTTTCAATGGAATTGAATACACTTCCAATATTTTATTTTCGAATATTTTGTGATGCTTTGTTGGGTCAATAGTATGTATAGTGAGTGGAAAGTTGATGATAGAATAACTATACTTTAATTGTAGACGTATTAGATCCTTCAAACCTTCAGGACCAAAAATGTCCAAAGGTGCAGTTCTACCATTCAAATTGTAAGATGTCAATAAACCAACCAAGCCAAAAACGTGATCACCATGTAGATGACTAATGAAAATATGGTTTATTTTGGATCGCTTTACTGGGTATTTATTCATTTGAATTTGTGTACCCTCACCACAATCGATTAAGTAATAACTCTCCTGTACGTTTAATACCTGAGCAGTTGGAAATCTTCCATGTGCAGGCAAAGCAGAATTAGTACCCAGTAAAGTGAGTTGAAAGATCATCGCTATACTCCATCCTCGTCATCACCTTCCCCCTGAATTTCTCTTTGTAATTCATCCATGAATACATATTCAATGGATTCCTGTACAGTAGGTACTATGGTAAGGACTGAGTCCAGTCTGGAAATATTGATCAACTTAACTACACTGGGATGCTCAATACCTGTCAAAATGAAAGATCCCATTCTCTTCCAAAGTCTGTCAGCTGTCAAGATTGCACTTAGGCCTGACGAATCGACATATTTTACTTTTGACAAATCAAAAATTAAATTTTTAACACCTTCATTAGAAAGAATAACAAATTCAGACTTTAACTGAGGAGCCATTAACGAGTTTAAAGTTTCTTCTTCAAGACTAAAAACGGAATATTTTTCTTGTTTATCTACTGTATACTTCATGGCGAACAAAGGATTTTTAATGTATTGCGTCGAGTTTAACCGATAAAAAACAATCCAAACCGGTAAAGAAACTTAGCTTTTGTGCATTGCCTGTATAGGCAAGAAGGGTTAGATCAATACCAGTGTTGAAAAATGTTTAGAAGCAAATCTAGCATTTAAATAGCAGTATAACTAGTATTAACATTTATTTATGCCGAAGTGAGTTCACTACTACAAAACTCTAGCGTTATAATACTGTTGAATAGTAAGTCCTACTATAAAGGACTTATAATATAGTAGCAACTTTTATGCTTTATACTCGTTTCAACTGATAGCCAATACCGACTTTGACACTTGTCTTAATATTGTTTGGCGTGATATTTGATGGATAAACACCATCTTGATATTTTACGATTTTAAATCAATATAATTTTTTTGAAACTAAGCTAGGACAAGTATTGTTTTGTTACAGAATTAACGCTATCATTGTTTAGTACCTTTTTAAATGAAACAAAGCATAAAATTTAGCAAAACAGATAATCCTGTTTACTACTGATAAATTTTGTCATAAGTATTTGACTTAGTAGAGACATACTAATAGGACTTGAACCTTTTCAATTCCATTCTTTTTAACTATAATTAGAGCAAAGTAGAAAGGCAAATAATATGAATAACAGAAGATTTTCACCCAAAGTCAAACAAGTCATTTCAAGAAGTAGAGACGAAGCCGTTCGCTTAGGTCACGACTTCATTGGAACTGAGCACCTTCTGCTAGGGATCATGGCAGAAAAAAATGGTTTAGCGGTGAAGGTGTTAGAATCTTTGGATATCGACGCCCAAGATCTTCGCCAAACGGTTGAAGATTCTGTACAACGAATCCCATCGAGCAACACTAAGCTAAATGTAGGTAACTTACCGCTCAATAAGCAGGCTGAAAAAGTGCTTAAAGTAACTTTCCTGGAAGCTAAAATGCTTAAAAGCGAAGAAATATGTCCTGAGCATTTGCTCCTTTCCATCCTTAAACACAAAGACAATCCTGCTTCAAAAATTCTACAGCAATTTGATGTAGATTATGAAATCTACAAAGCAGAATTGGAATATGTGCGCCAGGAACAGGACTTCTCTTCTCGCGTTGAACCTTATTCTCAAGCTCCATCTGATCAAGATGATCCTTATGAAGAAGAAGAACAGGGAGGCAGATACCAACAACGTAAGAGTAATACTAAATCCAGAACTCCTGTATTGGACAATTTTGGCCGTGATGTGACCAAATTGGCTGAAGAAGACAAGCTGGATCCTATCATCGGAAGGGAAAATGAGATTGAAAGAGTTTCTCAGATTTTGAGTAGACGTAAGAAGAACAATCCGATCTTGATTGGTGAACCTGGTGTTGGTAAAACAGCTATTGTTGAAGGTTTGGCATTGCGCATTATCCAAAAGAAAGTATCACGTACTTTGTTCAACAAGCGTATTGTTATGCTTGATTTGGCAGCTCTGGTAGCTGGAACAAAATACAGAGGTCAGTTTGAGGAACGCATGAAAGCCATCATGAATGAGTTGGAGAAATCGAGAGATGTCATCTTATTCATTGATGAAATCCATACTATTGTAGGAGCAGGTGGTGCAACGGGCTCATTAGATGCGTCAAATATTTTCAAACCAGCTCTCGCACGTGGAGAGTTACAATGTATTGGTGCTTCCACTTTGGATGAGTATCGCCAACATATCGAAAAGGATGGTGCTTTAGATCGAAGATTCCAGAAAGTATTGGTTGATCCACCTACCCCGGATGAGGCGATTAATATCCTTCATAACATCAAAGGTAAATACGAAGAGTTTCACAATGTAACTTACTCAGACGAAGCCATCAAAGCTTGTGTTAAGTTGAGTGACCGATACATCAGTGATCGTTTTCTTCCAGACAAGGCAATTGATGTGATGGATGAAGTAGGTGCTCGTACACACCTTAAAAATATTCACGTTCCTAAGCACATTGAAGAGCTAGAAAAGAACAATTAAACGCTTAAAGAACAAAAAAATCAAGCAGTTAAGAATCAACAATATGAAAGAGCTGCTGATTTGAGAGATAAAGAATCTAAGCTGGTTAGACAACTTGAGTTTGCAAAAGTACAGTGGGAAGAAGAAGCGAAGACCAAGCGCTATCCAGTTAATGATGAAGACATAGCAGAGGTAGTTTCTATGATGACAGGCATTCCCGTACGTAGAGTGGCTCAAAATGAGAGCAAGAAGTTGGTGGGCATGTCGAATGACCTTAAGTCTGCTATCATCGGACAAAATGAAGCCATTGCTAAAATTACCAAAGCAATTCAGCGTAACCGTATTGGATTGAAAGATCCTAAAAAGCCAATTGGCTCCTTCATTTTCTTAGGACCTACTGGTGTTGGTAAAACAGAGTTGGCTAAAGCTTTAGCGAGATACATCTTTGATTCTGACGATGCATTGATCAGAATTGATATGAGTGAATACATGGAGAAATTCTCTGTGAGTAGATTGATTGGTGCGCCTCCCGGTTATGTGGGTTACGAAGAAGGTGGACAGTTGACTGAAAAAGTTAGACGTAAGCCTTATTCTGTTATCCTGCTGGATGAAATCGAAAAAGCACACCCTGATGTATACAATATTTTACTTCAGGTATTGGATGATGGCCAATTGACTGATGGTTTAGGTCGTAAAGTCGACTTCAAAAACAGTTTGATCATTATGACTTCAAATATTGGGGTTAGACAGTTGAAAGATTTTGGTCAAGGAGTTGGATTTGCTACTAAAGCACGTCGTGATGCTGCTGAAGATCATTCAAAATCAGTTATCCAGTCTGCTTTAAAGCGTACCTTCTCTCCAGAATTCTTGAACCGTATTGATGACGTTGTGATCTTTAATGCACTTGACAAAGAGCACATCTTCAAGATCATTGACATCTCACTACGCGATTTGTATGCTCGTTTGGATGGCATGGGTTACAAATTACAGCTTAGTGATGAAGCAAAAGATTTTGTAGCTGAAAAAGGATATGATCCTCAGTTTGGTGCTCGTCCACTACACAGAGCTATACAAAAATACCTGGAAGATCCTTTAGCGGAGTTCATTCTGAATGAAAGCCCTGCCGAAGGAAGTGTATTTGAAGCGATACTTAATGAAGAAAAAGATGGACTAGTGGTTACGTTTGCTAAAAATGTGAATAGCGACGTCAACAACTAATCTAAATAAATCATAAAGTAAAGGCCAGCACATCACAATTCTCAAAAGGGATAGATGTTGCTGGCTTTTTCTATTGATGCCCATTTGACGATGGAACTTTTTTTATTTATTTCGCATTAATTATATGGCAAGAGATGTAATATTTGGGATT